>NZ_JBNGCJ010000237.1:0-661 GCF_049974785.1 Vibrio genomosp. F10 str. 9ZD137 | reverse complement strand
TCTGTCTTAAACGCTTTGTTATGCTGCTGTTACGAGAACCTCGATGCTAACCTTTTGTACACTGCATCTTTGTCCCGTTTTCCAATAGCCAACACATACACCACGATTTCATCGTCAATAACTTCATAGGCTAAACGATAGCCTGCTGTACGTAGTTTGATCTTGTAAACTGAGTCGTAGCCACGAAGTTTAGACGAAGGAACATGTGGATTCTCTAGCCGCTCTTTAAGCTTCTTTTTGAACTGACTTTGAATTGGTGGAGCTAACTTGCTCCATTCTTTCTTGGCAGCTGGTAGAAATTTAAGCTTATAAGTCATCGATATCTACTTCCACCGCTTCAGATAACTCACCGCGGCGACTTTCAACTAGTTTAGCAAGCTCGTAGTCATCGAGCATATCCATTAGAAACTCATAAGTTTCTGCTGGGACAAGATACGCTGCTGGCTTATTGTGGTTTAGAATAGCAATGGCAGAACCATCAGCTTCATTTAGCAAAGCGGTTGGATTTTTCTTTAACTCAGAAATACTTGCTGAACAATCAGCTAAAACCTGTCTCATAACAACACCAATTAAGTATTTAAATAAGTGCTTATTTTAGGCCTTATTTTCAGTCTTGGCCAGAAGTTTTTGATTGCAGCATAACGCCCAATTAAGGGGTGAA
>NZ_JBNGCJ010000236.1:0-15016 GCF_049974785.1 Vibrio genomosp. F10 str. 9ZD137 | reverse complement strand
TCAAGTTGCTGCAAAAATCAGCTCAAAAGATCAACACGCCCTAATATAGACGAAAGCATTCAAGTCACGTTGCATCTGTGTAAATAAAGGTAAATGATAACCATTAGCATTGATTGCGCTGTGATTCAGGACTATGATGTGGAAATCAAAGTCTAAGAGAGCCTTATATGAGCAAGCCTAGCCCTATCACATTAACCGTTACTCAAACCTCAACAATTACACCGAATATGCAGCGTATAACGCTTAGTGGCGAAGGATTAAGTAAGTACCCAACAGAGTGTGCTGGCGGCTACATCAAGCTTTTGTTCTCGCCACTAGGCACGACTGACTTAAGCCAACTGAATGACGGTGAGCGCCCAACCATGCGCACTTACACCATTCGTCAATACAACCCAGTAGAAAAGTGGATTGAAGTTGATTTCGTACGCCACATAACTACAGATCTGCAATGTGGCTTCGCTGCAAGATGGGCGATGAACGCAAGAGTGGGTGACACAGTTTCAGTGGCTGGCCCAGGTTTAATTCAGGGGCTTAACTTAGAGTCAGACTGGTTCTTCTTAGTTGCAGACATGACGTCCCTACCTGCGCTTTCTGCAAAACTGAAAACGCTTCCAGAAACATCAATGGGTCACGCTGTCATTCAGATCAACTCAGCAGCAGACAAGCAACAACTTGAAGCACCCAAAGGCATCAAAGTCACTTGGCTAGTTGAAGAAGATACCTCAGAATCCCTGTCACAAACCGTTCGCAACACAGAATGGTTAAACGGTCAGGTTTCAGTGTGGACTGCATGTGAATTTGAAAGCATGCGCGAGCTAAGACAGTACTTCCGAAACGAGAAGGAAGTAGCCAAAGAGAGCATCTACATCAGCAGTTACTGGAAGCGTGGGGTCACAGAAGATGGTCACAAGGTGTTGAAACAACAGGATGCTCAAGCTTTAGCAAGTTAAGCCTGTTACTACATACATCTTTTTCTAGATAAATAGAAAGCGATCTTAACGACATCACGATCGTTAAGGACGTTTTTCTTGTTTGACGTGTTGTGATAGTTATGTGTGATATTACCGGTAATAGTGTATCCCACTGACTCGCATCGCCATGTAACAGCCCGCAATAATAAAAACGACGCCGACACCGCGAGCCATGTGTTACTTTTCCTTTAAAAAGTAGATCCCCATCACTACACTTATGTAAATATAAGCAAAAATGCTAGGCATTGGCCGTTTGCTTGGTGCGTTTGCTATATTAATCACGGCTGCAGATAGTCATATCTGCTTCGTAATAGTAAGTATACAATGCGCCACCCAAAATATTTCAGCTCATGCCACCAGGATAACATGTCCGACAACGCCCTATATACCGACCTTTCAGGCTATTACGATTTAATGTGTGCAGACATCAACTACCAAGCTCAAAGCAACTGCATTCGCAGGCTACACCAACTTTTTGGTAACGATGGCAACACACACCTTGATTTGGCCTGTGGAACTGGTCCACATGTCCGTCATTTTATTGATTTCGGCTATCAAAGTAGTGGTCTTGATATTAATCAACCGATGCTTGATATAGCAACAGTTCGCTGTCCTGAGGCGCAATTTTCTTTGCAAGACATGAGTGCATTCAATGTAGTTGAACCACTGGATTTAATTACCTGTTTCTTATATTCCATCCACTACAGCGATGGGATTGGAAAATTAAGAGAATGCATCACAAGCGTACATCGCTCGTTAAAGTCTGGTGGGATTTTCTGCTTTAACGTGGTGGACAAAAACAAAATCGACAATAACTCATTTGTAAAGCACTCAGCGAAACAAGAAAACAATGTATTCACGTTCCGATCTGGCTGGAATTACTGCGGTCATGGTGATAAGCAGTCGCTAAAGCTCAGTATTGAAAAAGCAACCACTGAAGAAACCCAAATATGGAATGACGAGCATTCAATGGTTGCTTTCAGTTTTGATGAGTTGATAAAAATTCTTGAACCTTACTTCGAAGTCCATATCTTCGAGCATGATTATGAGAAAATAGTACCTTGGGATGAGGTCTCTGGAAACGCTATTTTAGCCTGTGTGAAGATTTAAACCCTGGTTTGTATCATTCAATGATTAGCGCACCTTGCATGATACAGCCACAAAACGTAAATTAATCAGTGAGCAGTGCCTACTCCCTACACTGAACCATTGTACCAGAGCCACTTAAGCCAATTCACACCGAAAATGCCAAACGTCGGGAACCATTCTTGAACAATTTGTTAGACGTTTACTTGTGCTTACTATTTACTCAAGAGATAGCTGTTACTAGAGATATAGCTATTTCCCGCCTACTAAATAACGCCATTTAAGCACATTTTTCACCGAATTATGGTCGCATTTTTTGGCAGCTAAATTCGAACAAAAAAGACAAGAAATTGTAGATTCGACAAATTTTCTGAGTTTTGATGTTGCATTAATGCTGCATTTCCAACCTTTAATTTAGAGCAGAAAACGCTCTAAATTTGAAAATGCAGCACTATGACGAACGAAGTATACACTCAAATAATCAGTATCACTTGTTCAAAACTGAGATTCACCTTAAAACAAAAAGTCATCTTCTTTCTCTTTCATACTGCTCCACTCAGCGATTAACTTGTATGCGACTTTAGCGCAGCGGTAATCAGCATCGTCTCTTTCAAGACCAGTGACATTCTGTTCAGTAAGTTTTAGGTATGCAGCCGTTAACTCGATATCACCCGCCTGTGCAAATCGAGTGACACTTTCTTCATAGCCGCTGTACTCATCAGATAAATCTTTATCAAAATAATCTGGTTCATGAACTCCAATTGGATCCCACTCTTCTAACAGTACCTTAGATACATACGTTTCAAATTCACTGTTCTGAATGCGTTTAGGCAAGCTATTGACCTTATCATTCAGCATATTCATGATTCCTCGGCTAACTAAGTTGCTTGGAGCTGGTTCACCAACAAAGCAGAAGTCTGTATTTTCTTGAATATTTTCAGAGAAGTCACTCCACGTAGGAAGGCCAACCAATGGGTATCCGTTCTTAGCGGCATTGAAATCTACACAAACGACTTTGTCACTTAAAGTCTGAGGAAACTGTGTTGGCTCTAATGTGTAGTGACCGATAACAACAGGTACTAGTGGAGCCTGATTATACTTCATAGAATCATTTGCTAGCGCAACTGCCGGTATGCACTCTCTCTGCGCTTTCGATACGACGGCAAGATCTTGATAATTACCTACTGAGTAGGAATTCTTCCACCAAGCTACACGAACCTGGTTACGTTCAATACCATTCTTATCTAAAAATGAACTTCCCTCTGGTAGCGTTACTTCTGGCCCTTTTAACAAAACTTCAATAAGTTGGTATAACTCATGTTCACGATTGAACGCATCAGACCAATGCTCTTCTTTTAACGAATTATCAACGTTTAGATAAGGGCGCAATCGCTGAATAGATTCACTATGCCAGCAAGCATGAATAGTCGCCATATCACCAAAGTTTAAGAACAATGGTAACGTTTTAAACCACTCAATCCATTTCTCATGTTCAGCGCTGTCTTCACCAACTTGTTTAATAAACAGTTGGTGTTGTTTGATGTTGCCAGTCTTAGTGCGGTCACGACAATAGCTACCATCGTCCTTTTGTAAAGCCCATCCAATCGCATTGAACTCATGATTACCAAGAAGGCAAAACGCTTTCTTTTCATCCACCCACTTTTTTACTTTATTAAGAAGTGAACGATGGTCAGCATCACTCTCTAACGAGTTATCAATGAGATCACCTACAAACACCAGCTTCGCAGACTCATCATCCCAACCGTAATGAGAGAGCAATTCATCGAGCTTATTGACTTGCCCGTGGACATCCCCAATAAACAACAATTCGTCTATTTCATTCCTATGGCGAAATTCTAAACCTTCTTCTATTTGGCGGCAGCGATCTTTAATTGTTGGCAACATACTCAATTTCCAGCATTCTAAATTAAACCCGCCGCCGGACATGCCACCATGATTAAAAGCCTCTACATGAATATCATGTTCCACATCACCATTAGTGAGAAGAGTCTCTACAAACTCGTCTAACCAACTTAGCTCCATAATTTTGTTGTTACGGCAACCACCATCAAAATTATATAAGCCATGTAATGCTTCTAGTTTCCCTGTATATCCATATACTCCTATCACGTATTCATTAAGTGAATTGATACGCCTATCTTCAAACTCTGACCTCAAAGAAGCCACTACATGCTTCTTAGTAAAGTTATGTACCCAAGTAAAAAGACCGTCGCTCGTTAGATTTATCTCTACCTCACTTATCTCTTCCTTTATTAGCTGCCATAAGGCCGAATTGCCACGTAATCCATACTGCTTTAGATCTGTAAATATTAGGTCGATGTGTTTTGGTTCAATTAGTGCCATTGTTGGTGCTTCCAAATCGAGTTTACAAGGGACGGTTCTTATAGGTTTAGGTGGAGGCTATAAAGATGAGTGCTCGTTAGTTTCCAATTGAGCCTCTAATCTAGCGATTCTCTGGATTGCTTGTAAGTGCAAAGCTTCTAATTCTCGCCGGTTATACTTATAAGTACCAAAAGGACGAGCATCACATTTAGCCGATTGCTTATCAGTTAGTCCTTTGCTTGAGCGTGAGGTTTTACCGTTAGAAAGTGAAGTTGTTTTTCGATAGCTAAGCCCTTGAACAGGCGTATTGATGTTCTTTGTAATTTGACCTCTGCTATTCAATGTTGCCGTTGCTAACCCTTTTTTACCTAAGGTACACGACACTCCTCGTTTTGAAATGTTGAAGCGCAGCCATCTGCCACCAAACGAGCGAAAAAAACGAAATGACATATATCTCTTCTCTTTTTAGTTATCTACTGATTTTTGAAGCTTGTTTCGGCAATACTGCTGACTTGAGATTAGGCCTTCTACTTCACCCACACCCACACAACCCATGTACGGTTCTACGCCCATAGACTTACGGCGAAGATTCACTTCCTTTTGGTATTCTTCACTCATCGGGTTAATACCTTTTTCGCGTTGCTTAATTTCTACATTACTGTCGTAGTGAAAGTCATACTCTTCAGGGAATAGCTGTACATGAAGCTGATTAATTGGATCAATAGTCTCTTCATAACGCTTGAGAATAGCTTTGTTGGCACTCTTTTTATTACTCATCGCTTACTCCTAGGAAAATAATCAAATTTATAGAACACTTAGATCCAAATGGTATCCTAGCTACAGCTTTGTAATGATTTCGTAAGCTTAAGAATTCTAATCAACAAGGGGACAATGACTCAGGCCAGATAACCCTGCATTTTCCATATACATCAATTTTAAATGGCACAACCCACAACTTTAACGACTCACTAAAGTCAAAGCTATGCTCAACCGGTTTTTCAAACTCATCATGAGCTGGGTAAATGAGGATTAAATCGCCCCCCTCTTTTGGTAGGTATTTATGACCATATGCAAACATCTGGTAAAAATCAGACTGAGATAACCCATAATTGTGTGCGTTCACATCGACCAACTTCCACTTGGTATCAAGCACGATTTGAACTTTGTCCGGCTTAGTGAAAATGAGATCTGGCTTTAACATGAACTGGGAGCGCTTGTTGTGTGAAACTAGGTACTCAGATCTTGCTTGCGTTGATAATTCAAACCCATCTGGAAGTGAATCACGAAGCACAGAGGCGACGTAACTCTCAAACACCGCTTCCATAGGAAAAAGCAGTGACAACGCCTCCGAATCACCTTTCATACTTAATGGAGAAAGACCATCTAGAATGATCTTGGACCATGCTAAAGGAGCTTGATAATAGCTCATACCCCGGTCCACTTTAATACGCATAAAATCCTGCTTTATTGAGGTACTAAAAGGAACATCTGCAAAAGTAAACTCTAGCTCTCTCAATAAACGTTGATTTTGCGCCGCTAAGGTTAGAGAGCTGAGTTTTCGGAGGGCTGTTCGAATAAGCCGATTCGCGGGCCGGTCTTGTAAAAACTCATCATACTCAACATAAAACTTGTGCTTATTAACAACGTTATGACGTAATTGCTTAGAGACTAACAACTTACCCTTCTGGTACGCTAGGTTATCTTGAACTGATACATAGTCACTTTTTAATCCACGTTTAACGAGATCATTGACTGCCGATAAAAACTGAGCGACAAAAACATCGAACAGGGGCATTTTGCGTGACTGAACGCTTGAGTTAGAAGGCGATATAAATCGAAAATCACCCAAGCGTTTTAACATTGCTAGCAATATTTCACGCGATTCATCCACTCCCTTTTCAATGGTTTCCGAACGCCGACCTACCTTAGGTAGTATCTCAATTTGCTCACCGCTCGGAGTACGTAATACACCTACATAACTCTTGACTTGAAGTACTTTTAATCCGTTACGAACACGAAGCTGTAAAAGCTGCGCTGTCTCTCTCGATTTAGTGCCAAGACAAAGCTGCTCCAAGTAGCAAAAGCTCTGTTGTGAGATAAGGGTAAAACCATATGCCTCTCCCTCCACTTCCGCACACAAGTAGCCATATTCAAAAACAGTTGCATGCATTATTGATTACTTACCGCGTCGCTATCGTTTACTTGGGTGTGAGTATCGGTTTCACCTGCGCTGTATACACCTAAGTACGAGTTAGGTGTACTCCATATTGCTGCTTCTGGCTTCGCAAGTGTATAACGGACTTGAGTTTGCCCGTATTGATCTAATTGATGGTTGCTACCAAACAGGCTATTCAGATCCGTATTTTTTAGCTCCACTCTTTTGACAAACTGTAAGTCTGGTTGATTGGTTTTCTGATTATCGGCCAACACTAAACGAATTTTCTCCCAATCTTCAAAAAAGTACTCTTCTAGTAGTGGGATAATCTTGTTTTTAAATACTAATTCTAGGGCTTCAAATGCCTGCTCTTCGCCCTGCTCTTCAAGTGTTTTCTTTACTGGCATAAAGAAAGCATGCCCAAGCATGTGCTCACGATCGTAAAGTATTTCGATACGCTGGTTTAAAACAATCAAAAGTCGCTCTAGATTGATGCCTTTCACATCGCAGCCTTCAAGTAACTCCGGTTTTGGCATCATTTCAACAAAATCAAAACGACGGCGTAATGCTGTGTCCATCATCGCTAACGAACGGTCAGCTGTGTTCATAGTACCGATAATGTCAACGTTGGCAGGTACACTAAATTCTTTTCCGCTATAAGTCAGCTTAATAGACATTGCATTGTCACAGCCTGAGCGCTTATCAAGCTCAATTAGTGAAATAAGTTCACCAAAGATTTTAGAGATATTTCCTCGATTAATTTCATCAATAAAAATTGCATATCGGTGGTTAGGGTCTTTTTCGGCACGTTGGCATAGCTTAAGGAATACCCCAGGAGAAACAGAATAACTAATGTTACCGTTCTCATCTGTCTCAGCCTTTATCCCCTCAATAAACTCTTCATAACCATAACTCTGATGGAACGTTGTCATGCTATAACGTCTATTCAACGGCTCGTCGTGAGGAGTATCGCTGATATATGTTTTTTCTATCTGTTGTAAATGATAAGTTTTACCCGTTCCAGGTGGCCCATAAAGAATTTGATTCATTGGCAATAAAAGCTCATTTGCTATGCTATCCATGCGTTCAACCTCTCCGCTTTCTGTTTTCAAAGATAGTTCCTCTTGCCCATAATCAGATGGCCAATAACCAAGTCGTTCAGTTGGATTATCCTCTGAGAACTCAGACATCATTTGCTCTAAGTCTTCCATCAACGCTAGTGTGAGATTTTCTCTTCGCTCACCAATAGCAATTTTAATATTTCTCTTTGAGAAGTTGATAATGGCGAAAGAGGCAGTCGCTTTGTCTTGAATCGGCTTCTCTTGACGGCCAATTTTAAGTTGATCACTCTTTGCTGTTGGGTAGATATCAAGTGACAACTCGTTAGCAAGTTCAGTTAACTTATGAAGGAGCTCAAGCTTCTCATTGTTCATTCCTTCAAGAATATCCAATGTTAAATGCTCTTTTAATTGCTCAATAATTTCATTTTTCGGCGGTTGATTTGAATACCACACATGATAGCTATAACTTGCAGCATCAACGTTGTCAGGCTTTTTGGACATTAATTCGCGATTTGCTTGAGCTACCGTAACTGTTGAGCTTCTACATGCCCGCTGGAAAACTGCTTCCTTAAAGATAGCAAGCACACTAGGTGCACTTTGGTCTTGATATAAAAACGCTGTCTTCCATTTGATCGTATTAGGTAGCGGTGACTGCTGTATAACATCGAGGTCGCCAGACTTTACAGCTACTATTACCTCAATTAGCTGAGATTTAATACGCTGAAACACCTCCTCTTCACTATTCCCAAGGTTCTTTTTCCAGCTATATTCCCCTCCATGGATGATATGACTGCGCTCACCTTTTGGTTCGTTTTTTCGGCGATAAATACCGAATTTACTAGAGTCTCCACCTTTAATTGAGCCCAAGTTTGTTGTGCCAAATTCAATCCAATAACTAAACGAATTATTGCCCCCTGGGTTGCTATATTCCTCAAGGGTCATTGTTTTCACTCGTTCAAATGGCCAAGCTTCTAAGAATTCATTCCATGTTGCTTGGCTAGCTTTTAGTTCTTCAATATCAATTTCAGTATTTGGCATATATAACTTTCTTTTCTAATTCGTTGTTAGTTGTATTTAAAGAAGTCTCAACTCTAGATTTCTAACACATATTTCGATTAGTGTTTAGATATCACTCACTAATGTCTTTGAGTGAGACGGAATACACATCAAAATCAGAGTACCAACAACACCTGTAAAGCTATTTAAAGCAATAACAATAACAAAAATCACTACGCCCATGCCCGTGTTCTCAGTGATATCTCTAGATCGTTTCCACATAGCCATAATGCTAAGAACGGTTACAGCAATACCCACTGGAAGCCATAGAAGCAAGATATCCTTATTAACAATAACGAGTGATATAAACGCGACAGCAAGTAATATTAGGCTAAACAAGGTAAACAGGTTGTAGGTTGTACGGGTGATCGTTGAATCTTTCCAAATCGATTTAATGGTGTTCATATTGAATCTCTTTTGTAAAATTTTTGAGCTATGAAAATGACTCTAATTAACTGCTTTTTTATATGCTCTAGCAGTTTCACTAAAATAAAAGTCTAGTTCGTCATTATGTGCACATTTGTCATGGTAGATCATGTAGGCTAGCTACATATCATAACCTCTGCCTTGTACAAAGAACCCACAAACTACTGCAAAAATCATCTCGAAAGATCAACAGGGCCTAGTGACGTTACTTCTTAGCTGGTGCGAACAATAGGTACAAACCAAACAGAACATTAAAAAGCATGACCATGCCATTTAGTGCTTCGTGTCCATACCACAAGGCGTAGAATGTTATAGATGATACAATCGCCCCAAATAGCATGGTAGAAACGTTACGTTCCCCGTTAATAGAATTACATCTCCATAGGACATTCAAACCAGAGAAAGCACTCATCGCAGCACCCATAACAACGATAGATAATACTTGTCCCTGCATTTCATTCATTATGTAAAGCGAGCCAAAAGCTACTATAAATCCATCTACAAAACGTAGGCCAAGGTGGGCAAGACGATTAATTTTAAGGTCTAATATTTTCATTATGTTTTTCTCTTACTTAATTTCACATTGAATGTGACAGGCTTGTTAAAACAGTGAGTTTAAATTATCTGATTATTTACAGTTGGCGATGGTAAAGCTGTATTGCCCAAGAAACTCTCCTTGAACTGTTGAGTATGTGTACTTGGTAGCCATACCAAAAGTCAGTCCTTTTAGCACATCCGGGTTAGTGCAAGCATTCTTTAGATCAATTGCGTACATCTCAGGGACAAAGGTCTTGATTTGTTCAATAGTGTTACCGTAATAGTCCTTATCAATAACCATCTTATAGTGAATGGTATTGCTGGCCATAAATACTGCCCCTACAGTTGTTATCTCATCAATCTTCATACCGTTAAGTGATGACAATTGTAGTGTTACTTCACGTGCGACATCCGCTTGCTCTCTGGGCGTTAAATTGTCCCAATCTGATGCAAAGGCAGTAATAGATGTAAAGGAAATTAGCCCAGCTATTAACAGCTTTTTCATATTAGTTCTCTTTAATAATCAAGAGTGTCCGTACTCATTGTTCAAGAGCTCCTAACTCTTATTGGTTATCTAACCCCGAATTAATACTTTATTTCCTACATCCCTGTTCAATTAGCATCCCCTATAACTCCATAGGCAGAATTTATTACTAGAGCCCGTTTGGATTATCTAGCGCTCGACAATTAGACTCTCACCCACGCAGGTAGATACACACCTTGAATGAATAGGAACCAAGCAATCCGCTCAGGGAATATTGCCATTCCTATTCCTGGTTCTCTAGGAATATGGTTTATTCCAAACTAGATATTCCTTTCAGTACATATCTAATAGGGCTTCGTTAGTGAGGCGATAATAAACTCGAAAGAAACTGATATGAGGTTTATAAGCTTGTGATAAAGACGTACGAAATTCGATAAATGGCTACGATTGGCTTAAGCTCATCATATAACGGAACATCAGACGTTTGATTAATGAATTATTAATGAACTGACGAAGAAGTGCGCACCAGGTTGGTATGCGCACTAAAGAGTGAACTTATCTAATTTGATAAGTTACATCGGTAGACCAAGATTCGCTGTTTTTAACAATCAACGTCTTTTCTAAAGAATCGAGTGCTGCCAGCTGAGGAACTACATCAGAATGGAAATTATGTTTAACGGTAGAGAACTTTGAGTTTTCTTCACGTAATTGCCAATAGCCAACACCTTGATCAAGCTTAAATACCAGCTCTTTACCTGATTCTAATTCCAGCGTTAGCAATCGTCTATGAGCGATATCAGAACGCTTGTCATGGCAGGTAACCTTAGGCTTTATAGAGACTTTATGTTCGATCCACTTTTCGTAAGCTTCAATAAACTCATCTTTATCTTGCCAGTCATGGTGCAGGTAATTTCCCATCGTTTGCTTTTCATGATAGAGCGTCTCAATGACCAGTGACGTGATTGATTTTGTTCCTTGGCAAATAAACCCTAACAGTTGAGTAATCATCAACATTGATGAAGGGCTTTGAATATAACGGTCGCTATATTTAACTGCCACTATCTCTTCATTAGATAAGAAGTTTCCTAGGTCAGAATTACTACCTAGGATTCCCTTCCAAAAGGCAGCGCCAAATGAACTCAGCTTGCCATTGAATTGGCTTACAATTTCAATCGTATCGGCTAAATTCGATGCTACGCCAACAGAAGTGGACTCTAGTACGACTTTAAACGTTTCACTTGTTTCTAATGGCTCTTGTTTAGTCAAAACCACAATGCCATTCGCAGTATGCCATTGCTGACCTGGCTCAGAATTTCCGCTTTCTGAACTTGCGATAGTCACTATATTTTCACCATTGTTCAATTGAGCAACAATTTGGGGCTTAGTTCGTTTGCCAATAGCAATTCGAGCACCAAGCGTTTGTAACGTCCACAAGTCTTCTTTCGTTTCCTCTGCAATGTCTTCATTAGGAATAACTATCGTTACATTTAATTCATCTGAAGTTAGATAGGTAATGATCGAACGTTTGAAATTAGGATGTGTAAGATCCCACTCCGATTCATCTTCACTTAGCCATACTGTTAGACCATTTGCACCATGGTTGATTTGGTTTCTGATTGCAGCTGATACCGACGTGGGTTGATAAACCGCCCCTACAAAAGGTCTTAACGCTTCTGGCACTTCATTGTGCAGAGTGAAATCGGTGCCTAACCAATCTCTAGCTAACTGTGTATCTATATTGTCGATGTCATAACGGGTATCAGACTCTAAAAGGCAGTCACTACAACCACTTTCACAGTGATCACAATTTAACCCTTCGACCATTTTATTCAGAATCGCCTGAATATATTGATTAGCTGAGCTAGAAAAGCCTGCTCCACCTGATATCGAATCATACAGCTGTATGACAAGCGCTGAGGTACTTCCTTCAATAATGGCCGGCCTAATCGCATAACCTATTTCCGAAGTTGAAATCCCTAACTGATTAGCCAATGCAGAGCGAAGAGAGATTGCTAACGTCGTCGCAATTACTCGTCCTTCGGTAGTATCATCAATATACTCATTTCTTTCAGGGTGCGTTAACACAAGCTCGAAGACGTCCGTTTTTGAATGACACCCAAGATGAATACCTTTCATTATCGTCGTAGAGCCATCACAGCTTACATTCCCATCCCCTTTCTTATCTTTTTTCACTACTTTTAGAGGTCGATGAGGCTCGCTAGGGTTGAGTAGCTTCGGATAATCACCATTTTTAGTGAGAGATTCAGCGCGCCCACACGCCATACAAAGAGCATACCCCTTGCCATGCTCTCCCGATGAATGGTTGAACACAGTACCATCAGCGGTGGAGGTCATATATCCCATTGCGCTATTAGGTAGATCGATATGATTGGCGTCGCCAGTCGATACCCATGCATCTTCAACTGGGATGTATTTTTGCATCGAAATATCATTTGAAGGCCCATGATAAAAGTCTGTTGCAAAACCTGTTGGCTGTAATACCTGCCTAATGTGCTTACCTTTTATCGGTGCGCCACACAAAGAGTTCGTACACTTCATATCTAAAGAAGAGGCTGACACCGTCTCTTCATAACCCGTTTGACCACAAGCATCACAACGCCACGCCATGTCAAATTTTTGCGCTTCATTGACACCCGAATCAGAGGCATTATGCCAATGCAGCGTCACGCCTCCAGAGCGGAACACGCGTCCATCTAATACAATTTCTGAACCTGGGGAGTATTCACGAATCGCAACAGCTAGGTTACGACTTGGTAAACCTCTAAATCGAGAAACGTTATCCTCACGCTCATTGCCTTTTTTCTCTTTTCTCTGCTTTTCTCGAATGAAGTCTTCAATATTATTATTATCAAAGTTCACCACATCCGTTGGGAAACCGTAACCTGGTAGAAATGCTTTTGAAGCAAGCTCTCTTAATAAGTACTCTTGCCCTAGTCTAACTTTTTCAATATTTAGGCGATAAGCGTAAGGGATATCACTATCAATGCCCTTCAACTCACTCGTAATATAGTTGTAATCAACAAACCATGTTTCTCTTAGCTTCTTGATAACCTCAGCGGCATTAGATCGTAAAATGCTAGGTTGAGTTCCCGCAAGCCCAGTCCCTCTAATCAAAGCCGATACGTCACTATCAAACAAAGCTCCATCGCTCTCTAGCCAAGTTAACAGCGCATCACAGATAGAACTTCCTTGTGGTAAGTAGAACCACTCCAAATTCAACGATGTTGTCTCCTTAGTCGTTGAGCCTATTTGAGTTTTCAAAAACAGAGACAGTAATAATGAATTGACATGACGCTGTATCAATCGCTGAGAGTTAAACGCCACATATGGTGCTGGAATTTGCGTGACAAACGGCCAATCTGGTTGCTGAAACACTTGTTGGTCATGTGGATTTCCTTTACACAAAGTGTAAGAAATTGCTCGTGACTCCTTGCTTCGGCCTGCACGCCCTGCTCGTTGCAAATAGTTTGCAGGATGGGGTGGTACGTTATTCATCACGACCGCACTAATACCGCCGATATCAACCCCCATCTCCATTGTGGTCGAACAGTTTAGAACGTTAATCTTCCCTAATTTAAATAACTTTTCGTACTCATTCAGGCGATCGGCACTTTGCTGCGCCGAGTGTTCAGCGGTTCGATAATACAGCCCGCCTTCTATTGCTCGGTCATTAATATCCGTCCACAAATTGTGTTCACGTAAATACTGAACCTTTGGGTCATCCGCTATAGTACTACGAATATGTTTTAAGCCTTTTTGGAAATCGAATTGCTTAGCATCGACTTCCCACACACAGGGAAAATCAACCTCAATACATTGGTACTGACTAATGTCTTCGACTTTACGAGGCAAGTATGGAGAGATGCCTTTGAACGTCGTGTCGATTAACTTGTTGGTAACGGGGCAAACAAACACTTTATCGATGAACGAGAAGGTGAATTTTTTACGATCCAGAGCAAATCGGTTGTTATCCGCTGACAAAATACGAGCATTAATGGTTAAGTCACGCCATACAGCGGTGAGCCATGCGTTAATGATGTCTCTACCCTTTGATGAGCTTGCATCAATCGTCGAAGTCGCGGTGAGCAGTTTAACCAACCGATTATGATTAGCACTGCGGATCTGCGGCCATTTTTTCACACGGCCTTCATTGGCTTCATCAGAATCAGGGTTACGCAGCGCTTTCGAGGCAAAACGGCTCCCCACCCATTTAAGCCAGCCACCTTCTTCGAGTCGCAAGTAGTTATTTTCTCGTACAAAGAAATCGAGTGACACTTTCACAAAATCTAACCAATCTTCTAGCGTGTAGCCGTAGTCTTCCCAATGTGCCGGACTGCTTTTGATCTTATCAAGACCAAAATAATTGACTTTAACCATGCCCTGAGTCTCTGAGTTATTTTGTCTTTTAGGGCGACGAGAAAACTCTCTAAAAAGCAGCATATCGGCAAGTTTGGTACTGCCGTCAAATGTCTTAAAGATTTCAGGAGAAAGATACTGGTTGTACTGGAACATCGCGCCATTGAAATCACTCATTTTGGCTAATTCGGTGACCATTTCATCCCATGGAATTTCCACGAGTTTGAGCGCAGCCCCACCACTGCTAAGGGCCTTTGCTTTTAGCTCTAGTAACTCGGCTGGGTCATTCATACCCATTGCGCGAAGTGTCGCTGCTTGAGCAAGTAAATCTTCGCTTGTGACGCCTTCTGCAGGTTGGTCATTACTGACAGGCTGATCAAGTTGCCTTTCACGTAATACCTCTACCACAGAACCACGTAACTTTGAGCGTTCGGCCTCTTGCTGCATACGAACCGATAAACGCGCTGTGCCCTGCCTGCTGTCGGTAAACGTGATCAAACGTCGGCCTCGTGCAGGTAGT
>NZ_JBNGCJ010000235.1:0-11307 GCF_049974785.1 Vibrio genomosp. F10 str. 9ZD137 | reverse complement strand
GCTTTACCCGCTGCTGCGCCTAGTACCCACGCAAAGCCGGCGGACGAAACGAAGATAGGTAACATGAAAGCGAATGGCGTTTGCTGACTTTGCATTGCTAGCATCATGACACCGGCAGTGTTGAGCATCACAACACCAATGACGATCGTCATTCTCGTGCCCAGTTTTTCCATACACTTCGGCGCTGTCATGCACGCGATAATGTTAACGACAGCATTCACCCCAAACCAAAAAGTAAACTCATCCATCGATAAGCCATACCTTTCCATCAGCACACCAGGAGCCGAAGTGACATAAGCAAGTATCACTGCCATCGCGAGCATACAAAGTGAGGCATGAAAAACGAACATTGGGTTTTTCAACACTTGAGCATATCGGCTCGGTTTGAATACCGCTTCTGTGGCTTTTCTTGGGTTTGTCTCTTTTTGATATAAAAAGAGAGCAACTCCAACCACTAACGCAAAGATAGCCATGAAAGAGAAATTGGATCGCCAGCCAAACTGCTGTGTTAGCCAGCTACCAAAAATTGGGGCAAGCGCAGGAATAAAACAGATCGCTCCGTTTAGGTAACTGATCATTCTCCCACTTTTTTCTGCCCCAAACAGATCGCGAACAGTTGCAAAAGCAGCTACTGCGGTCGCACATGCGCCCAAGCCTTGTAGTAGCCTTGCTAGTAGCATCCACTCAATGGTTTGTGCGGCCCACGCCAAGCAAGCACTCAAACCGTAGATACTGACACCGACTAATGCAACTGTTCGACGCCCGTGTTTATCTGCTAAGGGGCCAGCAAAGAGTTGCCCCACTCCCATAGCAAACAAAAACCATGTGATTGTGTCCTGAATTCGAGTCGGTTCCACGTGAAACGTTTCCGCCATAAGAGGAAATGCTGGAAGATAGATATCGATCCCCAATGGGCTAAACAGCACTAGCATTGTCAGTAGTGCCATTTGTAATCTTTTAGGCGTATCGAGTTGAGACGTATTCACTGTATATACCGATCATATTATTGAATTGGCGAGAGTGTATCGCATTCATGTTATTCGTCTTAATGGTATATACTCATACCTAATATTCCCAAATGGAAAATCACATTGTCGATTGAAGCGTTAGCCCGCATAGACCTAAACCTATTGGTTTGCCTAAATATCTTAATTGAAGAGCGCAGCGTCACTCGGGCTGCACAAAGATTGTGTCTCAGTCAGTCCGCAGTCAGTAAATCACTATCCAAGCTTCGCGAGCAATTCGAGGACCCTTTATTTGTTCGAACCTCACACGGCTTAAGACCGACAGCAAAAAGCCAATACTTAAAGCCACGCTTGGAAAACCTCATCCATCAACTGGAAAGCATCACACAACCTCTCGATTTCTGTCCGAATACCAGCGAATATCGATTTCATATTGCTGCTGTGGAAAGTGTCTATCCGTTAATTTTACCGCACTTCATGCCTATTGTTTTTCAACAAGGGCCGAATCTCAATATCTCGACACACTCGTGGGACGATCAGACGTTTAAGCGGCTTCAACTGGGCGAATTGGATATTGGTATTACCGGTAAAGATATCGACATTAATGATGCGAAGTTGACGATGCTACCACCTAGCGACATTGCCGAGCTAGAAATCTATCAAGACGTTCAGATGTGTGTAGTACGTAAAGATCACCCCGTATTGACTAGCCCATGGGGTATCGATAACTATCTAGCAATGCGTCATGTTCAAGTCCGCTGTGATGGCAATGATCGATGGCTGCTTGATTATCGTCTTGCTGATCTTGGAAAAGAGCGAGATATTGCCATCACCGTGCCTGACTTTAATAGTGCCGCGAGTTTATGTACTTATACTGATTTTGTCTTTACCGCACCTAGCCACTTTACCTCTCTCATTGCGAAACAACTCGATCTCGTTGAACTGCCTCTGCCTCTTGAATTTCCCGCAATGGCCTATACTCTTTTTTGGCATAAAGACAGAGAAAATGACCCAGCATTGATGTGGTTGACGAATATCATAAAAGAAAAGACTCGTTTACTTAGATAAATTGCACGCTGTGAACGATTGCAGCATTTGCCTAAAAAGAGTAGCTTACTTATCTTTGTTGCCTATTGTGTAACAACCTAAGAATAGCGCTAACAACCTAAGAATTACCGGAACAAACTAGAAAAGTAACCACCTAAAAGTCGTATTGGCTTATGCCGCACAAACTAATAAGGAACATTTTTGATGCTTCAATCTACTTCTGAGCGTGTTCAAGCACTAAGAAACTGGCTCTCCGAACACAACTATGACGCCATCATCATTCCTCATGAGGATGAATATCTTGGGGAATACATCCCTGCTCATAACGAACGATTGCATTGGTTGACCGGTTTTACGGGTTCCGCGGGTTGTGCTGTCATCACCCCGACTAAAGCCGCTATTTTTATTGATGGCCGCTACACGGTTCAAGTGCGCAGCGAAGTACCTGATAGTGTCTTTGAATACCGCCACCTTATCGAAGAGCCTGCGTTAGATTGGATCAGTCAAAACCTCGATGCACAAAGTAACGTAGCTTTCGATCCACGAATGCATACAAGTGCTTGGTTGAGTGCGGCTCAAGATAAGTTGGCTAGCCAATTCTCGCTATCTGCTATTTCAACCAACCCGATAGACGATTTATGGCATGACCGTCCTACCGCGGTTTGTTCAGTAGCGAGATTAATGTCTATTTCACTTGTTGGACAAACAAGCGAAGACAAACGAAAGGCAATGGCAGATAAAATTACCGCGATGGGTGCAGATTGTGCGGTCATTACCGCTTTAGATTCGATTGGTTGGATACTGAACATTCGTGGTTTAGACGTATCGCGTTTGCCTGTTCTACTTTCTCATGTGATTTTATATTCTGATTCTAGCCTCGATTTTTTCTTTGACCAAACTCGACTTCCAGACGAATTCACTTCTCATGTTGGTAACAATGTCAACGTGCGAAAGCCGAGTGAACTTGCCGATGTTTTGGGTTCTATGACGAGTAAGAAGGTCCTCATTGACCCGGCTACCAGCAACGCTTGGTTCACTCTTCAGTTGCAAAACTCAGGGGCTCATATTATCTCTGCATCGGACCCTTGTTTACTTCCTAAAGCGCAAAAGAACAGCGTCGAGATTGCGGGAATGAAAGCGAGCCACATTCGAGATGGTGTGGCTATGGTGAACTTTCTATGTTGGCTAGATAAACAAGTAGAGAAAAGCAATCTACTAAGCGAAGCTGAACTCTCGGACGAACTACAGCGCTTTAGAGAACAAGACCCAACCTTGGCAGATCTAAGCTTTGATACCATATCTGCCGCGGGTGGTAACGCAGCCATGTGTCACTACAACCATGAGAACCAAGCCCAACCTGCAAACCTCACCATGGATTCGCTGTACCTGGTTGACTCAGGTGGTCAATACTCCGATGGCACGACAGATATCACCCGTACCATTGCAATCGGGCAGCCTTCCTCAGAGATGACTAAGCAATTTACTCTGGTACTTAAAGGACATATTGCCATTGCTAGAGCGCGTTTTCCCGTGGGGACTTGTGGTTACCAACTGGATACACTAGCGCGACAACATTTATGGGCAGAGGGTTACGACTATGACCACGGGACGGGTCATGGTGTAGGTCACTTCTTAAGTGTTCATGAGGGGCCACAAAGTATTTCCAAAAGACCGATAAATGTACCCTTAGT
Organism: Vibrio genomosp. F10 str. 9ZD137; assembly: GCF_049974785.1. NCBI lineage: Bacteria > Pseudomonadati > Pseudomonadota > Gammaproteobacteria > Vibrionales > Vibrionaceae > Vibrio > Vibrio genomosp. F10. The sequence continues at coordinate 7,604 of NZ_JBNGCJ010000235.1, read as the reverse complement.
AGACGGTATGGTTCTTTCTAATGAACCAGGCTACTATCGTGCAGACGCATTTGGTATCCGTATAGAGAATCTAGAATTGGTCACCAAGATCGAATCTAATGGTGACTTGCCTCTGTTAGGGTTTGAATCTCTCACGCGTTGCCCAATCGACTATCGCAACATTGATACCGACATGTTAACTCGCCCAGAACTCGCCTGGATTAATGAATACCATCAAAAAGTTTGGGATGAATTGAATTCTTTAGTAGAAGGTGACGTTAAAGCTTGGCTTAAGAAAGCAACTCAAACGTTATCTCATGACTAATATCGCTAACATCAACTGTTCTATTTTTAGGTTAATATGATTAAAAATGGCTACGAATTCGTAGCCATTTTTTGTTTCACGTGAAACAACTCAGCGCTTGCAATGTACTTTAACCAGAATAGCCGCTATGCCAATCTTTCCAAACGGGGTCAAAACCTCGACTCCTAATCATAGTGGCAACAGCATTGGCGCTGCGCTCATCACTGATTTCAAACTGCTCTAATTCTATATCCTCCAAAGCATACCCTCCTGGTTGAGTCTTTGACGCTGCTGACATCGTAGTGATCCCCAGAGGAAGTACATTATCTCGAAATATCGCTGATTCGCGTGTAGAAAGAGACAACTCAACTTCAGGATTGAGGATCCGATACGCACAGATTAATTGGACTAACTGTTTATCCGACATAATAGACTTGGGCTGAAGACCCCCTTCACACGGTCGTAAACGTGGAAAAGAGATCGAGTAACGTGTCTGCCAGTAAGTCTTTTCAAGGTAATCTAAATGAGCCGCGACGTAAAAACAGTCTGTACGCCACTCTTCTAAACCGATCAGAGCACCAATACCAATCTTATCAATTCCCGCCTTGGCTAATCGATCTGGGGTCTCGAGTCGAAAGTTAAAATCCGTTTTGTTACCACGTAGATGATGTTGCGCGTAGGTAGATGGGTGATAGGTTTCTTGGTAAACCATGACCGCATCCAAACCCAAACACTTTAGTTCCTGATAATCTTCTTGGGCTAAAGGCTGGACTTCCATAGCCAAGTAACTAAACCGTTCCTTAATCGAGGGTAAAACCTGCCTAAAATAGTTCATTCCGACCTTTGTTTCGTGCTCCCCAGTGACCAGTAGTACACTATCAAATCCCATCTTTTTGATAGCCTGTGTTTCAAGTGAAATTTCGTCGATATCGAGTGTGCGTCGCTTAATTCTGTTCTCCATAGAGAAGCCGCAATAGGTACAAGCATTAGCACACAAGTTTGAGAGATACAGCGGAATATAAAGCCCGATAGTATTGCCAAACCTTTGTCGAGTAAGCATCAAAGATCGTTGTGCCATCTGCTCTAAGTAAGGTTCTGCCGCAGGAGAGATAAGCGCCTTAAAGTCATCTAAATTACACCTTGATTTGCTTAGTGCTCGCTCAACGTCTCGCGATGTCTTGGCATTGATCGACAGAGTAATATCATCCCAATCAAGCTTGCTGAACTCATCTACAAAACTCATCATTAACCCTCTAACTAGAATGTGTCATCTAAAAAAGACGTCAATGGACTAGAGGCAATTGCGTGAGTAGCAACACTTGCTAAACCAGAACAATAAGCCGCTCTGCCCGCTTCCACCGCGTATCGGAAAGCCGTCGCCATAACTTCCGGATGACTTGAAGCAGCAATCGCGGTGTTCACTAGCACGGCATCAGCACCAAGCTCCATTGCAAAAGCAGCATGCGATGGTGCGCCTATTCCAGCATCAACAACAACAGGAACCGTCGCTTGATCGATAATGATTTCTAAAAAGTCTTTACTGGCTATCCCCTTGTTTGAACCAATCGGAGAACCCAGCGGCATAACCGCAGCACAGCCCACCTCTTCTAGTCGTTTACACAGAACAGGGTCAGCATGGCAATAAGGGAGAACAACAAAGCCATCTTTGACAAGCTGTTCTGCTGCAATTAGCGTCTCGATAGGGTCAGGCATTAAATACTTTGGATCCGGATGAATTTCCAATTTCAACCAGTTTGTCCCAATCGCTTCTCGTGCCAGGTGCGCAGCAAAAATGGCATCTTTTGCATTTTTCGCACCTGAGGTATTAGGAAGAAGGTTTACTCCAGCTTCGACTAACGGGTCCAAAATGTCGTCTTGACTCGCGCTAATATCGACACGCTTCAATGCCATTGTAGCTAGCTCAGATCCTGATGCCTTTATCGATTCAACCATCGAGTGTTTATTGGAAAACTTACCTGTTCCGGTAAATAGGCGCGAACTAAAGGTTCTATCGGCGATAACCAACTGGTCATTGGTAAGAATCATAACCTAACCTCCCGCTATGGCTTGAAACAATGAGATTGAATCGTTGTTCTCTAGCAAAGTAGATTTCCACCGATTCCTCGCTACAATCGTATTATTGATTGAAAACACGCAGCCATTATCTGGCAACGCCAGGATTCTAATCACATCCTCAAGCGTTGAACCCTGCTGGATCTGAGTCACCTTGCCATTGATTTCTATATCTACTTTACTCGCTACATCCAATTTGCTCATAAGGTTACCTCTTTAGCTATGACACAATCAGTCGTTCCATTTGGGTTCGTGGATTCTTGTCCACAAACAGTACACGATGTGTCTTTCTCTAGTGTTAAGCTCTGCCAGTGAAAGGTTTTGCCATCGAATAGTTTTAGCTGCTGGGTTGGGCACTCAAACCGGCCTAACGCTAACTTTTGAATGGCCGCGAGTGCTTGTAAATTACCAACAGTGCCAACGACAGGGCCGATGATACCCATATCAGCACAACGTCTAGACTCACTGACATCTTGCTTTGGGTACAAGCATTGGTAACAAGGGGACACGTTGGGAAAATCAAAGACAATAAACTGCCCCTGCCAACCTATTGCTGCGCCAGATATCAAGGGCTTTCCTTGTTGAAAGCACACTTGGTTAATCAAGTGACGACTCTCAAAGCTGTCCGTACAATCAAGAATCACATCTGAAGCAGCCACTTCATTAGAAAGCTGCTCTTCTCCTAGTCGTTCTGTAATTGCACGAATACTGCAATCTGAGTTAAGAGAAAGAAGCTGCCGTTTCATGGCCGATGATTTGTTCGATGCGATATCCCTTTCACGATAAGCCACTTGGCGCTGTAGGTTACTTTTTTCGACCACATCGTCATCAACAATAACGAGTTGACCAACACCCGCACCTACAAGATAGAGTGCCGCTGCACTGCCTAGCCCACCACACCCAAGTAGTAATATTCGTGAGTTTTTTAAATTAAGCTGCCCTTCTTCTAGAAAATCTGGAAGGCAAATCTGACGGTGATAATTGAGAAATTCCCTATCCGTTAGCATTATTAACCTCCACAGCAAGCGTGCTTTCACTAAGGGTATCGACTTGTGTGCGGTCATCAGTAAACTGTCTTGATTGCATCAAGTAAGTAAATGAGTCTATAACGGCTTCAGGGTTGTCAACCTCTGTAATCGCTCGAACGACAGCAAGGCTTGAAACACCGCATTTCCATACGCTGCTCGCGGTATTTTGATCAATACCACCAATGGCCACCGTAGGGTAACCAGTAACACCGCTGGAGTAAGGTATGGTGTCGATGAGTGATTGGTATAGTGACAGGCGTACTAAGCCTTGCGGTTTCGACGGCATTTTTTTTGTCGTGGTTGGAAATATATGACCGAGGGCAATGTAGCTTGGGTTAATCTGAACAATCCGTAGTAGCTCGTAATAACCGTGAGTTGATAACCCCAGTCTCAAGCCGGCCTTAGCGAGTAGATCGAGATTAGACTGTTGGATATCTTCTTGACCTAAATGAACGCCATACGCACCATACTTTATCGCCAGTTTCCAATGATCGTTGATAAACACTTGCGCGCCATAGCGCTCACCAAGTTGAATTGATTCGGCAATTTGTTGCTCTAGATCCAATTGGTGAGGGTCTTTGATTCGAAGCTGTATTGTCTCGATCCCTAGTGGCAACAATCGACTTATCCAACTAACATCATCGACAACGGGGTAAAGCCCTAGACTTTTCTTTTTTACTCCCTCAAACGAGATACTTGCTCCCTCAGAAGCCCACCCCACCGAGACCAGTAATCTAGAATCTTCAATGATCGGGACTGGAAAATCTTGATAATCACTTGGCCATGTTTCACGTGAAACGTCTGAGTTAAGAGCAGCGCGCGCCAAAACAAAGCAATCCTCAGCGGGGAAATCGAGTGCTTTAGCGGTTATAACCCATGCGAGATGCCATTCAAATTCATCGACAGTACGCTGATACTTAATCGCCTTAATCGATCCCTCTTCATCGATGACAGAAGATAGCTGACCATTAAATACAGATAATATAGATTTCAACCGCCATGCGTCGATGAAATTCGACTCGTCGCCAATCCCAATGATTGCCATGTTGTCAGCTTGGTGAAGTGCATCACCGGATTCTCGGACACTAAGGTTTGAGTTATAACGAATAAATAAGTCGGGAATTAATAATTCTGACGGATCTACAAAATCAAGATCCTCAGAATGACGAACAGCCCGAATGTGGAATGGATCTGATTCACCAGACAAAATGAATAACTGAGTTGGGCTCACACCCAACTCAATATGGCGAATTCCAAATCCCTCTTTTTCTGCTATGAGTAAGCAGCGTTGCACTAAACCTGTCAGTTCAATGTACTGAGATGGGATAAGAACTTTCAATGGCTAGCCCTCTAATTCAGGCTGAACTTCGCCTACTGCTGGATGATACAGTTCCGATCCAGTGGCCAAAAACTCTTGAGATTTACGGCGCATTCCTTCTAGTGGGTCATCCAACATCTTAATCTCAATGGCTTGGTCTGCGGCGACTTGCTTTGAATCTTTAGCGTATTCACGGACTTCTTGAGAGATCTTCATTGAGCAGAACTTAGGGCCACACATAGAACAGAAGTGAGCGACCTTTCCAGATTCTTGAGGCAAGGTTTCGTCATGAAATGACTTCGCTGTATCCGGGTCAAGAGAGAGATTAAACTGATCTTCCCAACGGAATTCAAACCTTGCTTTAGACAATGCGTTATCACGAATTTGAGAGCCGGGGTGACCTTTTGCTAAATCTGCAGCATGAGCGGCCAACTTATACGTAATCAACCCTGTCTTTACATCTTCTTTATTAGGCAGCCCAAGGTGTTCCTTTGGTGTGACGTAACACAGCATTGCGCAGCCATACCAGCCAATCATCGCAGCACCAATACCTGACGTAATATGATCGTAACCCGGTGCTATATCGGTCGTCAGTGGTCCCAATGTATAGAAAGGCGCCTCATGGCAATGCTTAAGCTGTTCATCCATATTCTCTTTGATCATATGCATTGGAACATGCCCAGGACCTTCAATGATGACTTGAACGTCATATTCCCAAGCTACTTTGGTTAGCTCGCCCAGAGTACGTAATTCCGCAAACTGCGCTTCATCGTTAGCGTCTGCAATCGAACCTGGACGTAATCCGTCGCCAAGCGATAGAGAGACATCATACTTAGCACAGATCTCACAGATTTCTCGGAAGTGCGTATAAAGGAAGCTTTCCTGATGATGCGCCAAACACCACTTAGCGATGATTGAGCCCCCTCGAGAAACGATGCCTGTGACCCGCTTTGCTGTCATCGGGACATAACGCAACAGCAAACCAGCATGAATAGTAAAGTAATCGACACCTTGCTCTGCTTGCTCTATCAATGTATCTCGCATGACTTCCCAGTTAAGGTCCTCTGCGACACCATTCACTTTTTCGAGCGCTTGATACATTGGAACTGTCCCTATAGGAACCGGACTATTACGAAGAATCCACTCACGAGTTTCGTGAATATTACGACCAGTAGAAAGGTCCATCACAGTATCCCCGCCCCAACGAGTCGACCAAACCAATTTTTCTACTTCTTCTTCAATAGATGAACTCACTGATGAGTTACCAATATTCGCGTTCACTTTAACCAAAAAGTTACGCCCAATAATCATTGGCTCCGCTTCTGGGTGGTTAATATTTGAAGGGATGATCGCTCGTCCTTCTGCGACTTCCTTTCTAACAAATTCTGGTGTTATCTCTTTTGGTAAGTTGGCACCGAAGTTATGTCCAGGATGCTGATGGTTCAATTGCTCATCAGCAAACTTCTGGCGGCCCATGTTTTCACGAATGGCAATGTACTCCATCTCTGGAGTGATTATCCCCTTACGAGCGTAATGGAGCTGTGTGACACAACAACCATCTTTAGCCTTACGTATTGCCGGAAGGTTACCATAACGAAGATCATCGAGTGTATCGTCTTCTAATCGCTCTTTTGAATAGACAGAGCTTACACCGTCCAATAACTCAGTATCGTTCCGTTCTAGTATCCAATCAGTACGAAGTTTTGGTAGTCCTTGGTACAAATCGATATCGTGTGTCGGATCGGTGTAAACACCTGACGTATCGTAAACATGAATAGGTTCATTAGGTTCAAAGATAGGTTCGTCTTTGCTTCCGCCAACCAGGCTGTCAGCGAGTGTAATCTCTCGCATTGGAACTCGAATATCACTTCGTGAACCTTCGATATACACTTTGTTAGAATTTGGATATGGTTGGACGGAGAGCGTGTTGATAAAGTTTTGCGCTTCCAATCTATTTTGTTTACGGCTCGACATAGCATTCTTCCTTTAATAATGGATATAAATGCTTGACGGAAAAGATGCTACAAGAGGAACTGCCACTAAAATTAGAGACAGTTGAAGGATATAAAACGAGAATAGATCTAGTTTGGTATCTTTCTCTTGTTCCCTTCGCAGGTATTAGCCTGATCAGGTTCAACGGATCCCGAGTTAACGGTCTCAGCCTTTTGGCACTCCGACAAGTAGAAAGCATTATAAGTAATCAGATTGTTGAAACCAAGTTAATCCGATTAAATTTTAGCTAATCGTCATTAAAACTAACTTTTTATGATTAATTGAAACCCTACCCAAGCGGCGGTTACGCTCAAAGCAACATTAAGTAGCATATTGAGGCCAGCTTTGAAAAATGCCCCCTGTTGCATTAAAAAAACATTATCCATTGAAAAGGTTGAGAAGGTGGTTAAGGCACCTAAAAAGCCAAGACCTATAATTTGACGCCATGGCTCGGTTGGCAAGCTTCCATTTTCAAACGCAGCAACTAACACGCCCATTGCTAACGAACCAATGACGTTTACAGTTAATGTCCCATAAGGGAATCCACGTCCAAATAAAGTCGCGCAAAATTCACTTACTAGATAACGTGAACAGGCACCAAAGGCTCCGCCCAACGCTATAAATCCTAAAATAGAAAATTGACCCATAAATCCCCCACAATAAATATCGGACTATTGTAATCAATTAGGATCAATTTACGAATTGAAATCCTTAAATCGGACTATTCATATTAAGTTAGATTTAAAAGGTTACAGGAGTCACTTCTATAGATACCAGAGTAGAAGACAAGAAAGATATAATATTTCTCTAGGGGTATAAAATGGCAAAGATTGAGAGATCTGAACTCGAATATATGCAGCTTTATACTCGGAATATAAATGTCTAAAAAAAGGCTCTAGCATTTCTGCTA
>NZ_JBNGCJ010000234.1:0-6433 GCF_049974785.1 Vibrio genomosp. F10 str. 9ZD137 | reverse complement strand
CAAGTAAACCTAAGATAGTCGCTCGGTCAGTATGGTGCCCACGACCTGTCAGCGATAACGATCCGTATAAGTCTACCTGGACACGATCTACCTTTGAAATATCTTGAGCGATAAGACAAGTAAAGTTATAACCGGCAATCATTGGGCCGTTAGTGTGAGAGCTTGAAGGGCCAACACCGATTTTATAAATTTCAAAGATCGATAGCATAAGTAAGTCCTACCTAAGTTGAGGTCTGTTAAACTGTGGTTAAGAAAACAGTGTAGTTGTTAAGTAAATGATTGTGCGCCTTGTTTGTAATGCAATCTAGCTTGAATGTACATTTTTTCACGAAGCCAATAGATAGAATTGAGACATGCGTGATGAGTATTGATAAAATTATTATTTTGCTAGGAAAGAGACTCCAAGATAGTCAATTGACGCTAGAAGGAAAAAGTCGAGTAGATGGCTTGATTCAGTATTTGGCGGTGGAAAAGCCCACTCAAACTGCGTTGTTATTTTGTGGTGGTGTGACCAAAGGTCAAGCTATCTCTGAATCTCAAGCAATGTATGACTATTTTCTATTGAATGGACAAGAATTAGATTTTCCTGCCGAGTCTATTTTACTAGAGCAAGATTCCACTAGTACTGTTGAGAATATTCAGCATGGTGCTCAAGCACTGCTTGATAGCGGATTAATACACCAAGGAACCACACTCAAGGTCGTGTTTGCTTCTAACGATTATCACTTACACCGTATCTTTGAAATCCAGAACTTAATGGATGAGCAAGGGCTGTTAGGTGTGCTGTATAAAAAATGTTTAGCACAGGGCGCGACGCTGAGTATTTCTTATCAGCTCAACGATCATATTGTTATTCCGTATCCCTACACGCATTTGAACGCTGATCTTTTTATGCAAGTGGACGCTTTAACCACTTATCGAGTCTATTTAGAAGGGGTTGTCGCCAATGCGTTTGATAGAGAGTTATCGAAGGTTAGGGATCAGCCTTACCAGATAGCGCAGGCTGCTTTAGAGCGAATTCACAATACACTGGATAGTAATGCTTCCTTTCTGCCGTTAACACTAGTGCTTAGCGCTCTCGAACACGCAGTGAACGATACTGTGCCATCCATGCCAATAAGAAAGGTAAGAGAGTATCTTGCTGTGCTTGATACTAATCTTACCTTATTGAATCGCTATCTTGATCCAGAGAGTCAGTTAGATACTTGCTGGTGGCGTTAAGCGTTCGTGATTACTGTTGTACTTTTTTTTGCTCTTGAGCATTTCGGAAATATTCCCATTGCTCAGTACGGTCTTCTTCTGAAAACGCACAATAAGTGACACGCAATTCATTTTCAGTCACGGTGTCTAATTCGCCACCCTGTTGAACACAATATACGGACGCAGGGTTAGCGATAGAGGTATATTCTTTAACCTCATACTCATCTGGCTCGCTTGAGCAACCAGCCAAGACAGCTACGGCTGCTAAACTTGCAAAGATATAGGTCTTTTTCATTGTTTTCTCCAAAATAAATACCTCGTTTCCATGATCAGTATAAAAGAACCTTTAAAAAATAGTGTGTTAAGTTTGTCAAAAAAGTGAAGATGTCTAAAATTAAGACAAACAATACGTGAATTCTGCATTGATGCTGTAAATCGTGTTGTACCAAATAACAATAAATACCAAGTAAGGATCTAGGTATGCCAGTGAATAAGTTTCGCCTTGTTACTCGTAGTGATTTTGATGGGTTGGTTTGTGCAGTCCTGTTAAAACAACTTGATTTGATTGAAGATATTAAGTTTGTACACCCCAAAGATATGCAAGATGGCATTGTGATGATCACTGAAAACGACATCGTAACGAACTTGCCTTTTCACCCCAAAGCTCATCTTGTATTTGATCATCATCTGTCTGAAAAAATGCGTAATAAGGGGGAACACGACAATTACATTATTGAACCCGATGCTCCTTCCGCAGCTCGAGTTGTATGGGATTACTACGGTGGTCTTTCGACCTTTCCTAAAGAATGGGAAGAGATGATGATTGCTGTCGATAAAGGCGATTCAGCCGACTTCACCCGTGATGAAGTGTTGGACTCAACTGGTTGGAATCTACTTAACTTTTTGATGGATGCCCGGACGGGTCTTGGTCGTTTCAGAGAATTTCGAATTTCTAATTATGCTCTCATGATGGACTTGATTGATTGCTGTAAAACGCAAACGATTGATGAGATTTTGGCACTTCCTGATGTGGTTGAACGCGTTACGCTTTATCGAGATCATGAAAACCTGTTTAAAGAGCAAATTACCCGTTGTGCAACGGTATATAAGAATTTGGTGGTGTTAGATTTAACGCAGGAGGAGACTATTTACGCGGGTAACCGATTTATGATTTATGCGGTGTTTCCGCAATGTAATATCTCTATTCATAAAATGTGGGGCTTTCAAAAGCAAAATATTGTCTTTGCTACGGGTAAATCCATTTTTGATAGAAGCTCAAAAACCAATATTGGTGAGTTAATGTTAAAGTACGGTGGGGGTGGGCATAAAGCCGCAGGAACTTGCCAAATAAGCACCAATAAGGCTAAAGAGGTGGAATTGAGCCTGATTGAGAAAATAACGGCAGACGGCTAGCTTCTGAACGATTAGCCCTCACGATTAGCCTTCAAAATAGGTAAACACGATTTTAGAGCGGGTCATCATTTACATAACGCCTACCGTTTACAAAATAGCCCGCCATTTACAAACAAGCCCAATATCAGCGTATTGGGCTTTTTACATTCTATAATCTGGGTTGTGATTTAGGAATTGAACGAGTGGGATAAAACTTATTAGAAGCTTATCGATTACAAAGGCATAACTCTATTTCGACCCAGTTGTTTCGCCTCATAGAGCAATGCATCTGCTCTATCAATCACTTTATCGATAGTATCGCCTTTCTCAAATTCAGTCACACCGAACGAAGCGGTAATATTGGCTATTTGCTTACCAGAGCGGCGATCTTTAATAGACAGCTTCTCTATGGCACGTCGAAGTGTCTCTGCAAATTGCCTTGCAATTCTAATGGATTTATTTGGCACAATGAGTGCAAATTCTTCTCCACCAAAGCGATAAGCGGTAATCCCTTCCCGGCAACTCGATTGTAAACGTTTAGCCAGTGCTTTAATGACGGTATCTCCGAACAGGTGCCCGTAGTTATCGTTAAAACTTTTGAAGTGATCGATATCTAGCAATATGAGGGACATCGGTTGTTCAGCGCGGCACAAAGCAAACAAATCGGTATCAAATGCTCGTCGGTTATAAAGACTGGATAAACTGTCGAATAAAGCGTCTTTTTGAACATCAGCAAGTTGCGTTTTTAGCCTGGATATTTCTTTGGTTGCGTTGGTCAGTTGCCCGTTAAGGAAATCGGTAGAGGTTTGAATTTGGCGAGATTCTGAAATGAGCTGGCGGATAACCCCCATCACTTCATCTATTGATAATCCCTCTTTTTCTACTCGGCTTAGATCGGTGAAGCTTTTATCAATGAACTCTGAGAAAGAAGACGTATCTGAAAGGGTGTCCGTCATTGAGCTTGAAACCTCATTGACTAACACCTCAATATTCTCTCTGAGGCAGGTCAAATCAGTTTCAGTTTGGTCTGCTAGATGATTATTGTACAGATCTTTCCCTGCTGCTGGTGGGCACAAGCCAAAATTCTCCACCACCATGTCGAGCTCTTGATTCAGTTCCGGGTTACTCTCGTCGACATACGTATACCAGACTGCGTAGTTCGCAGGTGTCGCAGCAACATGATTTTTCATCATCAATGGTACGGCTTTCTTTAGGTTGGCTGTCGATTTCTTGAAGTCGTCGCTCGTCATTTCTATTTTTGCTGCCATAACTAACAAATACTTATAAAGCTAAGATTAGCTGATTAATTTTAATTCTGCTTCGGAATTATCCGCATATTTTTAAAAAAATGATAGCTAAAAAGACCGAAAAACGAATGGCTATCGAAGATTTACAGATATCGGCGACTTAAATGCCCTGAGAGCAACGAGAAGCTGAGGTAATAGTGATGTAACAATCATACTTACCATCAATGCGTATTGATATAGCGTAAAGGAATCCCCGATTAAAACAAAACCACTGACGATTCCAGCAATTGGGTTTGCAATGCCGCCAAAGCTAAAGTCCACGACTGACATACGCTGTAACAACCAAACATACAGGCTGTATCCAAGTGCTGTGTTAAGGCCAAAAACCCAAATGAGTCCGATCAGATTTTTAGCACTAAAGTTCTGGTAAACCTCAATGTAAGGGGTAGGTTGAACTAAAAATTGCCCAACAGAAACGAAGGCCAAAATGACCCCGCCAATCAACAGTTGCCAGGTCAATACGCCCCACCAATCCATTGTATTTCCAAGTGACTTGGTGATGCTACTGCCAACGACAATACACATGATGGCTGCGAACATGGCCCCTAAACCTATTGGATTTAGGCTAATGGAGCTTGGGTCAAAGAGTAACCATGCGAGTATAACGAGCAGTGTCCCTGATACTACTTGCATTAAATTGGGTTTCTTTTTATCCATCAACCAATGATAAATCATGGCGAATATTGGAACAGAAACCATGCCTACCCCTGATATTGCCGCCGGTAATGTCAATGCCATTACAAATATCAAACCGAAGAAGGTAGCGATATTAATTAGGCCCAAGCTAAACAGGACTCGCCAATGGCCTTTTTTAGGCAAAGTGGGTTTGATTAACAATAGTAATAGAGCCGCTGGCAAGGCGCGAAGAGCACCAAGCAATAATGGAGGCCAGTCGGGGAGGGTATACTGAGTCACAGCATAGGTTGTTCCCCAAAAGAATGCAGGGATCATAGCGAATAGTATGTTCATGGCGTATTTATCTTTACGTTAAGATAGTTTAAAGTCAATGTACGCTGAAAATTCAGTGTTGTAAAGTGTCTTTATGTTAAGATACTTAGCGTTTACCTATATAGAAGATGGAGAATAAGTGGGCTATGGATGCAATTGAACGAGTTGTAGAGCAATGGGCAAAAGAAAAACCTGAACTCGACACTGAACCTATGGCGATGTTGGGGCGTTTGTTGCGAATTTCTAAGCATTTGGAAACTCAGATCGCAGACACCCATAAGCGGTATGATTTGAAGTTGGGTGAGTTTGATGTGCTTGCCACATTAAGACGCAGCGGAAAACCGTTCAGCTTAACGCCATCAGATTTGATCAATTCAATGATGTTAACCTCTGGAGCCATGACCAATCGACTGGATAAGTTAGAAAAAAAAGGGCTTATTGAACGTTCTCATAGCCAGGAAGATCGTCGCAGCGTTCATGTTAAACTCACTAACGACGGATTGGTCTTAATTGATGAAATGATGATGCAGCATGTCGCAGTGCAAAGTAATTTGGTCGAGTCTTTATCAGATGCACAGAAGAAACAATTGAATCAATTATTGACGACTTGGCTTACGCAATTTGAATCGGCTTAGTGTATAGATTGAGTCAGAGAACCTTAACCATCGGATAGATTAAGAACGATAAAGTGAAATTCAGTAAAGGGAGGCTCAATGAGAAAAGAGTGACTGAGCCTAATACCACAGGACAATTCAACTGGACAATTCAACTATAACGAATAGAGCAGTGCCGGTGTGACAGTCTTATCAATGCGAGTAGAGCCGTTGTCAAAGCAAACCGACCAAAATCAACCGCATCCTACGCTCTGTTTACTTTCTTCGATGGCTTTGGCTCCTTTGAGCATGGCTTGAATCAATTCACCAGCATTAAACTTTTCTAGCGCTTCATGAGCACCGACTTGATGAGCCCGATCAATACAAATCTCGCTTGATAAAGAAGTGTGCAAGATACAATAGGCGTTATCGAGATCCGGCGAGTTTTGCACTTCAAATGCTAACTCATAGCCATCAAGACCTGGCATTTCGATATCACTGACGAGCAGATCTATCGCTTTGTCCGTTGAAGATTGAGCTTTCATGAGTTCTAGCGCATCTAGACCATTTTTACAGATTTGATAGGGTATATTGATTCTATCAAGAGCGTCAGAAAGCTGTTTTCGAGCGATCGAAGAGTCATCAACGAGGAGAATATTCAAGGCTTTCAGACGTTCTCTTTCTATATCAGTCAGCATAGGGATATTTGCAGATTCGTACTGAGGGTAAATTTTTGAAAGCAATAATTCCACATCCAACATTTGTACGATCTGATCCTTGTGTCGGGTAATGCCCGTAACAAAAACATCTTTACCTGCAGTTGAAGGCGAAGATTCAATATTTCTCCAGTCACACTCAATGATTTTTTCAATCGAACGAACCATGAAACCAACTATAGTTCGTAGGCAATCTGTCACAATTAAATAGCAGCTATCATATTCTTCGGGCTGAATTGGACGAAACCCAATCGCGGCCGCCATATCGATAACGGGC
>NZ_JBNGCJ010000233.1:0-12662 GCF_049974785.1 Vibrio genomosp. F10 str. 9ZD137 | reverse complement strand
CTCTCTGTTCCGGTGACCTATTCTTCAATGGCAAACGGCGATATTGATGTTTTTCTTGGCAACTGGATGCCCACCATGGAAGGTGACATTGCCAAATACCGTGAAGCAGGCACGGTAGAAACCGTTCGTGCCAATCTAGAAGGGGCGAAGTACACGCTTGCTGTGCCTAAATATGTTTACGATGCTGGCGTAACAAGCTTTGCTGATCTGGTAAAACACGCCGACAAATTCAAAGGTCGTATCTACGGTATCGAACCGGGTAACGATGGAAACCGACTCATTCAGTCAATGATCGACTCAGATGCCTTTGGTCTAAAAGACTTCAGCCTGGTTGAATCAAGCGAAGCAGGCATGGTGTCTCAAGTAACTCGTGCGGTGCGTCGTAATCAATGGATTGCCTACCTTGGTTGGGCACCACACCCAATGAACAGCAACGTTGACATGGAATATCTTTCAGGCGGCGATGACTATTTCGGTGCGAATTACGGCGGCGCAAATGTCTACACCAATGTTCGCGCAAACTACCTGTCAGAATGTAAAAACGTCGGCCAACTCCTGCAAAACCTCGAGTTTTCATTAGAAATGGAAAATGCGTTGATGGAAGCGATTTTGAACCAAGATATTCAACCAGAAAAAGCCGCTCAACAGTGGTTAATCAGCAACCCTGAGCAAGTAGAAGCTTGGCTAGAAAACGTAACGACTCAACAAGGTGAAGCCGCTACGAAAGCCGTAGCTGCATACCTAAAACAAGTGAAAGCGTAATCACTGTTTCGAGCAATCGATGGGCTTCGGTCCATCGATTGTTCGCAGACACAAGTAACACAACTCAATGCAACAAATCACAGAAATAAATAATTAAAGGCAATGACGTGAATTTTATTACGGAAAACAAAATCCCTTTTGGTCAATGGATGGAAACAGGTGTCGACTGGTTAACCATCAATGCGGCCGGATTTTTTGACGCGATTTCAATCTTCTTAGAGACGGTCATCCTATTTTTGGTCGATGTATTCAAATGGATGCCCCCTGCTCTGCCAATCGTAATAACCGCCGCTCTTGCTTGGTTTTTACACCGTAAACCGTCGCTGGTTATCTTTGTTGTTGCTGCGTTATTGACCATTCTCAACCTAGGTTACTGGCAAGAAATGCTGGAAACCTTCGTACTCGTGTTTGCAGCGACGTCTATTTCCGTGTTGATCGGTGTCCCTGTTGGCATCATGGCAGCGCATAGACCTTGGCTTTATACCGCACTGAGGCCCATTCTCGACTTGATGCAGACGGTGCCTACGTTCGTCTACCTTATCCCTACCTTGGTTTTATTTGGTCTGGGTATCGTACCGGGGCTCATTTCGACCATTATTTTCGCCATTGCCGCGCCTATTCGCCTGACTTACCTAGGTATCATCAAAGTCCCAGAAGAACTGATTGAAGCAGGCAAGGCATTCGGCGCAAGTAAAATGAAGCTTCTGATGAAAGTAGAACTGCCTGCCGCGTTACCCAGCATTATGGCGGGGGTAACTCAGTGCATCATGTTGTCCTTGTCAATGGTGGTGATAGCAGCACTGGTAGGTGCGGATGGATTAGGAAAGCCGGTTGTGCGAGCACTCAATACCGTGAACATTTCACAAGGTTTTGAAGCCGGACTGGCGATTGTGCTTGTCGCAATGATTCTTGACCGCCTATGTAAAACACCCAACCAAAAGGATGCCTAATCATGGACATGAATGTTGCAGATGCGATCACCATTAAAAATCTAGACGTTGTGTTTGGTGACAAAACAGCAAAAGCGCTCGAACTATTGGACGATGGGAAAACACGCCAAGAAATCATTGATGAAACCGGCCAAGTGGTAGGGGTCGACAATGTATCCCTCTCAGTCAAAGAAGGCGAGATCTGTGTTTTGATGGGGTTATCTGGCTCTGGGAAATCAAGCCTACTGCGCGCGGTTAACGGCTTAAACGACGTCAGCCGTGGCACTCTCGACATCAAAGACGGAAACCATCAGGTGGATGTTGCCCAGTGTGACGAATCAACCCTGCGCCATCTGCGTACTCACCGTGTTTCAATGGTGTTTCAAAAGTTTGCGTTGATGCCCTGGCTGTCAGTTTTGGATAACGTGGCGTTTGGCCTTGAGATGCAAGGTGTGGCGAAATCTGAACGTCGCGCTAAAGCCAGAGAACAAATAGAAATGGTGGGCCTTTCTGAATGGGAAACGAAATACCCACATGAACTTTCTGGCGGTATGCAGCAACGTGTTGGTCTTGCTCGCGCTTTCGCGATGGATACCGACATACTGCTCATGGATGAACCTTTTTCGGCGCTTGATCCCTTGATTCGAGCGCAACTGCAAGATGAGCTGTTACTGCTGCAAAGTAAACTCAATAAAACGATTCTCTTTGTCAGCCACGATCTCGATGAAGCGCTTAAAATTGGTAATAACATCGCAATCATGGAATCAGGTAAGCTCATTCAACACGGCAAACCGGAAGAGATCGTCCTAGCGCCAAAAACAGAATACGTGAAAGACTTTGTGGCACATACCAACCCGTTGAATGTCTTAAAAGGTCGCTCATTAATGCAGCCTTTAGAATCGCTAAAGCAAGATAACGAACGCTGGCAAATCTGCGAGACCAAAGATGTCTGGATCAAACACCATCAAGGTGAAGTGGCTATTCACGGTGAATCAGAGGTGAGCTTGGTCAACGGGCAAGATTCTGAGGATGATTTAAGCAATATTGATGCGACAACGGTTGTGATGGCTAGCCCAGACATTAGTATGCGTGATGCAATCAAACTGAAACAGTTAAGCAATTACCCAATTCTGTTGGTCGAAAAGAACCAGTTGGTTGGCATTCTGGATGATAACGCTTTTTACAACGCACTCATCGGTAATTTGCAAACCAAGTCTGCCGCGTAAATCACCAGAATGAGCATCAATCTGAATGTGAAAGGCGTGAGATTCCCCTTTCACATTAGAAAAGATTGAGAATGGTGCGAACATCAGTACAATGCGAAAAATAGAGAAGTAATTCTTCCATTTCAACACTGCATTTAGATACTGCATTTAGACAAAGGTCCGTCACTTGGAAAAACATGATGAAATTCTCGTCGCTATCCGCCAAATCATTCGTGCGATCGACTTACATTCAAAAAAATTGAGCAAAGAGTACGGATTAACCGGGCCTCAACTCATTTTGATGCGTGCTATCCAAGAAATGCATAACGTGACCATCAAAGAATTGTCGAATCACACCAATGTTAGCCAAGCAACGACAACCACGATCATCGATCGATTAGAGCTCAACGGCTATGTACAACGTGTCCGTAGCGAATCAGATCGTCGTAAAGTACATGCTAACCTAACCGAAAAAGGCGAAGAGTTACTCAGTAAAGCGCCAAAGCCCCTGCAAGATAGCTTCGTCAATAAATTCCAAAATATGGAAGCGTGGGAGCAGAGCCTATTGTTATCGTCAATGCAGCGTGTCTCTTCAATGATGAATGCAGAAGATATCGACGCCGCACCTGTTTTACAGCTGGAAAGCATTTCAAAGCCTAGTGCCTAACCTTATTAGCGAGCACCGATGGATTTAACGCCATTAATGAGCATTAATGTTCAGCACGAATAAAATAATCACGGGCAAAGGCAACGTGAACAAGAGAATAGAACAATGAACAACGAACTTGATGTAATCGATAACCTTGAAGAACTCGAAAAATTCCTGATTTCAGTAGAAAATGGTGGATTAGGTTTACAAGGTGTTTCTGGTGTCGGGATGGCAACCAACAACAGTGACGGTCGCCATTTTGTTGCGGTATTTGATGGCAACCAAAAACTGCTTTTGGCTCGTTGGATTACTCAAGAAGTCTTCGAGACAGGTAAGGACCTGGTTCGCAATGGGCCCAAGAAGTAATCAATGACTGACTTTTAAAGTCAGTCATTTGTCTATTCCAAACCGTATATTAGGACTCACACCCAGAGACAAGCAGGGTTATTTCCTTTTTAGACCACACCTGAATAACGTGAATGTCAAAAAGACATCGCCTCACATCCTAGTGATGAATACGAGGCGATGTTAAGACTCAATAGCACTCTATTTCATCAACGAAATGAGCGACCTTTAAGCGGTAATCGAATTTGCTTGAGGGTGTTTGCGACTCTTGGCTTACTCACCTCAGAGCGCTTGATGGATTCAAACAAAGCAGGATCGAATGCTCCAGGCTGTTTAAGGTCGTGGCACAAGTTGTCGATCAGTGATTTGTCTACGCCCCACATCGTGAACAGGTGAACATAGTGCCGCTGTTGTGTATCTTGGCCACCAAAACTCATGCTCTCTTTGGCAAGCGAGTAACGGAAAATAATCTCCTCATTGGGCTGGCAGAATATCAACGAAAGGGATAAAGGGGTTCTTTGCAGCCACAAATCCTTCGGCAAGTCAGCATCTTTGCCACGCCAATATTCAGCGACCAAAGATAACTGCTCATAGGTATATTGCGCCATTTTCTGTGCTTGCATCGCAAGATCGATCTGTTTCTGATAGCTGTTACGCGCAAAGTACTCCCAAAGTATTAGCGGAGAAAGTCCGTTTCGCGAACCGGCAAATGTGGTGTCGGGTGAGCCAATGTATTCTGGGTTATCGGGAGGGGATACCATGAATTTTTGTTTCGTCATATAAACACCGGTGGGCCACGGTGCACCCGGCCACTTATGTCCACTCGTCACAATAGAGTTAATCATCGGGTTACTAAAATCGAAGTTAGGTCCGGTATCGTTCCCCTGATCGGCAAAGAAACGTTGGTACTCTGGACAATCTTTCGCCATCTTTATAAAAGGGAGATAGCTTGCGCCAAGCGCGCCATCCACATGCACCCAATAGCCGCTTCGCATCTCATAATCGCTCTTTGGATCTTGTGGATCGATGGGCACCTTTCTTTGCCATAAACCATTCTCTTTTAAGATAGGCGCCAAACGAGACGTTATATGGTCAACATCATCATAGGCCCCTTTGAAGGTTGTCCCGCAGTTTAAAACCAATAAAATAGGGTGCCCTTTTTCAGCAAAAAATCTGAAATATGCGACCAGCTTTTCCACGTCGATAGCGCCAGAGCCAGCTGGAAGCTCAGCAGTAGGTTGTTCTGACTCAACCTCACTAGGCCAAGGCTTACCTAGAGTAACAGGGTTCTCCTTTGGATAAAGTCGGTTACCGAGCGCCCCAAACGTGTCGATTTTTTCAACCGCCATCGCCTTTACAATAGAGTAATGGGTGTCTTGTGAAAAAAAAGCCACAGGCGTGTAAGCATTGGCTTTTGCACGCGGTGTACAAGGGTAGTGAGCGTAAACTTCGTTATTGACCAAGGTGGCACCACTCACCGTTTCAGATTTTATCTCCTCTTCTAGTAACATCACACCGCTTAAATAGTCACGAGCATTAAGCATGGCATACAAGTTACCTTCTGTGCTTCCCATGGTGAGAACATAGCCCCAATAACTGTCAGGATCACCGGGGTGAAATTGGTCGTTTTTATCAATATACGGCCCTTGTGAAGGCCAACTTGCAGACCACAAACAAGCAAAATAATCCAGCACTGATCGCTCTACACATTTTGAGTTAATTGTGTAGTTTCCATTGACGAAAGGGTCACCCACATTATTTAGGCTCGCGTCAAGAAACGGAGAGAGCCGCTTTTGGTAGTTAATGTTTTCTTCGGTTTGATAGCCAAGAAAGTGCTGCTTTTGAACATCCACATAAGCAAGTAACTGGCTATACACTTGATCTTGCTCCGTCACCGTTTGTCCTATGGGTGGCAGTTCAACATCAAAGCTATCGACAGCCTGTTCGGTGTAATGAAAATCATAATTTCTTTCAGCATAAACCTTCGTTGGATCGGCGGAGGGGGGTGACACTTTCCCAAGCGCGAACTCGGGTACTTGCTCTATCCATGGCTTGCGCCCAGGGCCGTATTTTATCCTTGTCTGATCACTCATTGTGTTGCTCCAAGTTTTTAAGATTGATTTATTCGGAACAAGTAGCGCGAGTTTTTTCGCTACTTAGCCAACCACGAAAAATTCGTGTATCGCTAACTATAGGCACATTATTGAGTATGAGTTCAGTTACTTATCAATAAATTAAAAAATATCATATTAACTTCAACATGATGATCCTTATATTTTGAGTGCTTAGTTGCAAAAATAAACACATTACAAATATTGATAGTTTGCCATTCAACAACTAAAGTCTAGTGTCAGCTTAGTTGCATATTGGTCCATTTAGAAAGCAAAAAAGCTGCCATGGCTAGGTGATAGACTGATCGAATACTTCATGGACTGATTGTTCGGTGACATGAAATAAAAATAAAAGATCGGCGTCATCATAATATCGCTCTAACTATGTTCGAATATAGTGAGGTATAAGATGAAATTAGGCTTTAAATCAAGAATTTACTTCGGTGTCGGGGCGCTTGTCGCTGCGTCACTCATCGTGCTGGGAACACTGAATATACTGGCTATGCGCGACAACATGGTTGAAGGTTTGGTGGAAAAAACATCGGATAAACTCAGTTTCCATGTTTCAGAACTGGAACAGATGATGCAGTTCAAAACTCGGTCGATTAAGAATGGGGCTAAAAGCTTTAATCGTCAACTTAGCAGTGAAGACAATCAACGTTTAGTTGAACTTCTGGCTCAGAGTTCATCGCTCTCTAACGTTATCATGACCTATGAAGACGGCCGGGCATTTATGTCCTTAGAAGGCGAAAAGTATGATTTTCGTCAGCGTGATTGGTATCAAAATGCAAAAAACGCTCGTGACGTAATGATTACTGGTGTGTATCAAGATCAAGTCACCCAGCAAAAAGTAGTGAGTGTCACGACACCCGTTATCCAAGACGGGCAATTTATTGGTGTTCTTCTTGGGGATGTACAGCTAGGAGATGTGGTAAGCGCCGTCAGTAACATGCGTTTTGCGGGTGGTGCGGCAACGTTGACCGACAACAAAGCGGTCTTTTTTGCCAGTGATGACCCGAATGATATAGGAAAAACCCCCTCACAAATTAGCCCCAATTTCACAGACATGGAGCGCGCTTTTTTCTCTCAGCAATCGGGAAATCTTAGCTTTCCTTACCTTGGTATTCAATTTGATGGCTACTTTGAGCGCGTCAACCTTAGTCCTGATATGTATTGGACTCTAATGGTATTTGTGGACAAGGAAAGCGCACTGACTACCGTGTACGACGCTATGTATAAGTCACTGATGACTGGTGCCTTACTGCTGCTTGTCAGTTTCGGGGCTATTTTTATCATTTTACAATACGCGTATCGTCCGCTAATCAAATTAAAAAGAGCGGTGTTGGATCTCTCAAATGGGACTGGCGATCTGACCCAGCGACTCAAAATAGAAGGCGAAGACGATTTGGCTCAGATAAGCCAGGGCTTTAATCGATTTGTAGAGAATCTACAAGAAATGATGCTACAGATATCACAAGCAAGTCAAAATATCTCAGTCAGCGCCAAGCAGCTAGGGGCAACAGCGCGAGAAAACAAAGGAATGCTCGTGACTCACTCTAGTGAAACAGAACAAGTGGTGACGGCCATTACTGAAATGAGTGAAAGCGCCAGAACGGTTGCCGAGAATGTCAATCAATCGAATCGTATTACAGAAGAGGCAAGCAAAGAAGCAGAATCATCGTTGCTTATTGTTAACAATGCAGTCAGTACCGTCAGTGCATTGGTGACAGAAGTGGAGGATATGTCCAACAGCATTCTTCGTATGAATCAAGACGCGAATAAAATCAGTAATGTGCTCAATGTCATCGGTGAAATCTCTGAACAAACTAACTTACTGGCACTCAATGCCGCGATTGAAGCAGCGCGTGCAGGTGAACAAGGGCGCGGTTTCGCGGTAGTGGCTGATGAGGTTCGGGCGCTTGCAGGCCGAACACAAAATAGCACAATGGAAATTTCAGAAATGCTAAGTCAGTTGCTGGGCGGGACAGAAAGTGTTGTTAAAGCGATGGATTCGACCAAAAGACAATGCCAAGAAACCGCCGACAAGACGGGCGAAGTGTCGGAAAGTTTGACCGTGATGAGCACATCAGTCAAAGAAATCGACGATGTAAGCACTCAGATTGCAGCAGCGACAGAAGAGCAAAGTACCGTTGCTGAAGAGCTAAGTCGCAATATGCTCTCTATCCGCGATATTGTAGAGTCCCTAGTCAACAGCGGGCAACAAACCGTGCAAGCGACAGAGTTACTCAATGATACGAATGATGATCTAAAACGTCAGGTTGCCAACTTTAAATTGAGTTAGTGCGATGGGTATTAGTGTAGTGGGCAATAGTTAGAAAGTGGCTAAAGCCCATCATACTGCACCGTTGGTCTCTTCAGTTTCTACCGTAAAACATTATCTTCTAACTAAAAAATGGCCTAGCTAACAACTAGGCCAATTTTAACTAAAATTAATACCTTAGGGATCGATGGGAGTATCAACTGCCATAGGTTCCACGTCTACATACCATCAAATAGCGTGCTCCAGCCGCCCAATTTTTCTGTCACCCATTTTTCTGTCACCCAATGGCAATTTAGGGAATTGAACTTATGAGGTAGCTAAATTATGCCTCGAGCAACGCCAACTCTTCGCCCCTCTTCCATTTCCCACTGAACCCCATACTTATCTAGCCAATAGAAAAATGAAATCGGGAATCCATTCAGCTTCTCAGGGTGATACTCTTCAGAAGTATCAATCATTGTGATTCCCTCTTGAGTCTTTAAGTAGTTGAACACTGCTGTGCAGTTAGAAACTTCAAGGGCAATATGTCTAGGCCCGCCGAGATCGTAGGTTTTTGGCTGAGGGGGTACCTCTGACTTTCCTTCAGGTCTTTGGTAGTGCATCAGTTCAAGATAAACGGAGGCGTATGGGTGCTTAAGAAACAAGACATCAACCTTAACGTCTTGATTCGCTAAGCCTGCATCTTGATTAAACTCATTCATTTCGACATTTCGATAGTCCATTTTTTCACCCTGAGCATCTAAAGCTCGCTCAAACCCTAGTACTCTATGATAGTAATCAGCGGCCTTATCGACATCTTCGACAATTATATTAATGTGAGACAAGCCAAGCACAAAACTACTGATGTCTCTTTGGGCAAGACGCTTCATTATTTCAGGTTTCACATTAGGGGTAATCTCTACAGCATACTTAGCTTCTTTACCTGAAGTTAAGTCTTCATTACAGACTAAATAATTTTTAGTTTCATGCTTGTGTGTATCACTTTTCCCCGGTTCAATCTGAACCTTCCAATGCTTGATTGCGAACCAGTCAGGGTTGATAACATAAGCCGCGGCTACTAAATCAAATGGAATAAATCCTTGTTTGGAGCCAAATATGAACGCCCACTCTAGCGCCCACACTCGAGAATGTTTTTCTAGATAGTCGGCTAATGAACTTCCACGCTTCATCTCTTTAAGTTCATGAAAGTTGATCCAAAGATCATCACATATTTCAAACGGAATAAATGTTACTTTAATATCGCTATTAAGCACCACCTTAAACGCAGCTTCATCAACTTCGAAATTTAAGTCCTTAAATGGCCGGGGTTGACGTTGACTCACTATGAAGTGTTGTTCTTTGTTCCTTCGCCCTGCTACGCACACTACTTCTTGAATATTCTTGACTTGATCAGGAAAATGCTCGACCAGCAATGCAATATTGGTTAATGCTCCGATCGCCAGTATGGTAAGAGGCCCTTGTTTCAATTCTTCAGCTAGATCCCGTACAGAATCGGGAATATCTATACCCTGCGACTCAGAAAAAAATACAGAGCTACCCTTGGACACTCTTAGACTTGTCGGGCCAAATAAGGAAGTAAATTGAGTCGCAATTTTAGTAGAAATCTCAATATCATTAGTATTCCCTAATGTTGAGCTCAAACCAACGATATCTATTTCCTGACTTCTAAACAAAAGGCCAAGCGCATACCCGTCGTCAACATCGCAGGGGGAAAACCCGTTAACGTGACCGATCGTAATATCGGTATCTACCCAAACGCGTTTTTGAGGTTGCCTAAAGAACTCACTAGTTTCTAAGCTGCGCATAATATTTTCCTTTATTGGCTAAGAAATGAAACAGTGTCATGAACGGTATTGGTTAGAGGCTCTCTATTTCAAAACTATCGCTATGCATAACGATATTTCTGCCTGCTTCTTTCCCAGCGTATAACTGTTGATCAGCTAGCGTTAGTGCTTTTTTAAGGTTCAAATCTAACTGATTAAGCGTGATATTGTTGAGTGTTGATACAATAGGAATCGCGCCGATAGATACAGTAACGACATGATGAGGCAAATTATTCTTATGAGGAATAGACAATTCCAATACAGCAATTCGCAACGCGTCAATTTTGTGTATTAAGCTTGTTTTGTTATTGCTCGATAATATATAAACAAACTCTTCTCCTCCGAGACGGCAACCTAAGTCATGCGGCTCAAGAATGTCATTCATGGCGCTAGCCACGGCAGTCAAGGCATTGTCACCTTCTGTATGACCATAAGAATCGTTGAAGCGCTTAAAATTGTCGATATCGCATATAACGACATAAACTAAGTTTCCCTTGAGCAAGGCATGTTGAACTATCTTAGCAGCGTGTTTTTGATATTTATATCGTGAGCCGATCCCCGTAAGAGGGTCGGTTTCTGTCTGGTTATGAAGAATACGCAATTGGTTTTTAATCTTGGTGATCAAACTCGAGTAAGAACGCGCAAGATCACCAATTTCGTCTGCTCTTTGTATTTCTGGAATCTGTGATTGGTCGATTTTTTCAATATCTTGCTTCATTGAAGTGGAAAGATCTTTTAGCGGGCTGACTAACCAATATGTAACAATATAAATAAGAACAAACGATATAAACAACGCTATGAACGCTTCATTTAAAATATTAGCTAGCAGTTTACTTTTTATGTCTTTTAAGTCCGTTGCGTCAAGCACCGCCCAGAGATACCCACCGTTTATGTTTCTTAGAGTTATTTGAATATGAAGTAAGTCTGAATCAACATCTAGGAAATAACCGACCTCTTGCATTTTTTCTGGGATCTGAGGGATGGGTTGAGATTGTAAATTAATGCTCTCAGTAATAACGTCAAGATCAACTTTAACTTTATTGATCAGATGGTTAAGCTTTTTTATATGAACCGTATTGTCAGCGGGTGTATCTAATAGATTACGTTGTAATTGGTTTAACTTTCCCGACAGTTTTTTTGCATCATCGGTGGAAACATCGAGCCGCCATCCTTTGCTTTTCTCTATTGAATATCTCACTTCAACCTGACGGTTCAAATAGTCACTCGTACCCGAAACACCAACAAACTTCAATTTAGGGATTGCTTTTAGGTTATCCAACGTTGATTGCATGAGAAGGTTGGCATAATTTCTACCGGCAACCGAACCAGAAAAAAAAGTGTTATACGCCTCAAGCTGGCTAGCCGACACATCTGCAAGGTACTCAACTTTGTTTATCCAATCGTTTTGGTAACGAGAATAAGACATACCAAAAATGATAGATAGAACAAGAGTAAGATGCGAAATAAACAGCATCTGGTTTATAGTCAACCAGCCAAACAGTCTATTACTCAAGGTATTAGTCTTTGTTATCTGTGTAAGGGCTTAATACCGGTTCGGCACATGTGCCATTGATACAGATATCTTTGTATGTTGTATGGCAGTTTTCACAGAAACTAGGCTGTAAAGATGGGTGCATTGAGGTGATATCTTTACCTTCTCTATCATAACTTCCATATAATGCCAAACCATCTATATGTTCGGTGACCCAGACAATTCCCTGCACCTCAGATACCGCCACAACCGTAGGTCCATCAGTGTATGGCCCATGTGTTTGGTATTGTTCCAACTTTTCAGGGTTGACTCTAATCGTAAGAGGCGAGCCTTGTCCATTGTTTATCCATGCATAAGCTCGAACAGATTCTTGTATGAACAAAGAGGTATCAGGTGGCAAAACAGTATCAGCAGGTAAGTTTACCGACTCTTTAACAATAGGCCATTGATCCCACCCCTCAGGGAAACTTGCATCTGACTCAGCATAAACCAAGTTGGTTGTTGTAAATAAGGCCAAAGCACCAGCAAAAACGGCAACTAGGCGTATAAAAGCTTGCATGTTATTCCTTAAGAGTTAACGACCACGTTCAGTTCATGGCTATAAAAGGCATAGACTGAATAGTGATTTCCTTTTCTGTTTACATTCAAACGCACGATATAGCACAGGTGTAGTTAAAATGTTGAAGTTTAGCATTATATTGATTACCACTGAAAATAACATGCAGCCACATCAATAGATGTTAAGTATGTTATCTATATCACCTCTCTTGAATCAGCAATAAGTACAAGTTTTGGGCAAGGGAAACCAGACATAATAATACAGCGACTCGTAGATCTACTCATATGCGGTTCGTCTAATACGCTGTTATTACTTAGACTATAAAGGAAGCTTTTTGAAGATAGGCAAACTTTGGTGCGATCGTAGTCATAAAAAAATCCCCAGTACAACGTACTAGAGAGCTTTATACTAGAAACAATGCTGAAGATAAATAAACGAACGCGATGGGTCAGTTGATAACTCAGGGTTATCCATTTCTGTAAGTAAGATAGGAAGAGCGGGTCAGC
>NZ_JBNGCJ010000232.1:0-1930 GCF_049974785.1 Vibrio genomosp. F10 str. 9ZD137 | reverse complement strand
CGCCATTGGCTCGTGCGCTTTACCATACAACCGAGTTAGAACAAGAGATTCCTGATGGGCTGTTTACCGCAGTGGCTCAAGTGCTTGCTTATGTTTTCCAGCTTAAACAGTTTAGAAAGCGTGGTGGTCAACGTCCTAAGTTGGATGAAGACACCATGACGATTCCAACGGATCTTCGCCATTGATGTCATCTTGCTTGAACCATGAACCATGAACCTGAACCTCAAAACAAGATGTTCAAAGGGGAGGACAGGTTCAGCTGAGATTACTTTTCAGGAATCGATAACAAAATCAGTAAGGCGCCTGCACCACCAAACTCAAGAGGAGCTTGGTGAAAAGCCATCACATCAGGATGTTGGGCAAGCCACAGCGGTGATTTTTGTTTGAGAATATGTTTACCAATACCGTGTTGTACACAGGCACAATGCACATCGTTTTTGATGCAATACGCAATCATAGCTCCCAGTTCGCGCTTTGCTTCTTTTTGTGTCATCCCGTGCATATCTAAGAAGACATCAGGCACATACACGCCACGTCGAAGGCGCTTCACTTCATAAGTAGACACATCATCACGAGCATATCGAGTGGGTCCATCTTGACTGAGAAGCGGAACAAACTCATCAGAGAAATAAAATTCAGTGTCGCTGGCTTCACGAGCGGTGCGTTTGACTTCTTTTTGTATAGAGTTTCTTTTTGGTGGCTGGACTATGGTATCCTGTTGCAACTTTTTTACGCCCTTTACTGCGTCTGTGAATAACGCGAAATCGTCATCAAAATCGGTGTCTTTTTTGCTCATGTTTGGCTCATTGTCTTGCTCGAAGCTTGAATAGCTTAACGTATTAAACATTATTAGCAGTATTGTAGCGCTTTTCGGAGGCAAT
Source organism: Vibrio genomosp. F10 str. 9ZD137 (assembly GCF_049974785.1). Lineage (NCBI taxonomy): Bacteria > Pseudomonadati > Pseudomonadota > Gammaproteobacteria > Vibrionales > Vibrionaceae > Vibrio > Vibrio genomosp. F10. The sequence continues at coordinate 1,049 of NZ_JBNGCJ010000232.1, read as the reverse complement.
TTTGGATAAGATTTTTGTAGAAGAAGCGGTATCGGAACTTCATACCCTTCAAGATATGATTCGTTGGACCGTCAGTCGTTTTAATGCCGCTAACTTATTTTATGGTCACGGTACTGATAACGCATGGGATGAAGCCGTACAGCTTATCCTTCCAACGTTATATTTACCTATTGATCTTCCTCCGCATGTGTTGAACTCTCGCCTCACGAGCAGTGAACGTTTACGTATCGTTGAGCGTGTTGTGAAGCGTATCAACGAACGTACTCCGACCGCGTACCTCACCAATAAAGCGTGGTTCTGTGGCCTTGAGTTCTTTGTTGATGAACGTGTACTCGTGCCTCGCTCTCCGATTGCTGAGTTGATTGAGGCGCAATTCCAGCCTTGGCTAACCGAAGAGCCAACCCGTGTTATGGATTTGTGTACCGGTAGTGGGTGTATTGCTATTGCTTGTGCGCATGCTTTTCCAGACGCAGAAGTCGATGCGATTGATATTTCAGTCGATGCCCTTCAAGTAGCTGAGCAAAATGTTCAAGACCACGGTATGGAGCAGCAAGTCTTCCCAATGCGTTCTGATCTGTTCCGTGATTTACCACAGGAAAAATACAGTCTGATCGTATCGAATCCACCGTATGTGGATGAAGAAGATATGAACAGCCTACCTGATGAATTTACTCACGAGCCGGAACTGGGTTTGGCAGCCGGTACCGATGGTCTAAAATTGGTACGCAGAATCTTAGCCAATGCGCCTAATTATCTAACCGAAGACGGTATTTTAGTGTGTGAAGTGGGGAACTCAATGGTGCATATGATGGAGCAATACCCCGATATCCCATTTACTTGGATAGAGTTTTCTAACGGTGGCCATGGCGTATTTATGCTTACCCGACAGCAGCTTGTGGATTGTGCTGATGAGTTTGCACTGTATATCGATTAAACGCTAATCGAAAAGAGAAAACGTCAGCCTTGTGTTGGCGTTTTTTTATGCGTGTTGATTACTATACCAATCGTAGTAAACAAGTGTTCATCCTAGCGGGTTAAAATACTCGATA
>NZ_JBNGCJ010000231.1:0-3435 GCF_049974785.1 Vibrio genomosp. F10 str. 9ZD137 | reverse complement strand
AAGCGCTTGACGCTCTGCTTTTCGCTCTTGGGCAGGCGCACCTTTTAAGCGTGATTCTATCCCGTAGAGTTTTTGGATTTTAGCCAGCGCCTTATCAGCCTTGCCTGATTTACCTTTCCCTTGAAGCTTTTTAGCATCCATGAACTTGCGACGAGCATGCGCTAAGCACCCTACATTGGTGACGTGATGCAGACCATCATAAGCCGCGTAGCCATCGGTTTGTAGATAACCGTTGTAGTCACCTAAAAAGTCCACGGGACACGCCCTCGCGCGACTGTTTTGATAGTCGTACAAGGCAATATTTTTCACATTCGGCAGTGCCGCTTCGGGTGAGTCAGCGCCTGAGCAGTAGAGCCACATATAACACTTCTTCTCTTCTTTGAGCACATTGAGCGGCGTTTCATCCGCCTGAACCACCACTTGTTGAAGCAGGTTCTCCTTCAAGGCGCATACAGCGGGGCGAACTTCTCACTGACTTGGATAACCCACCTTGCCATGGTGGTGCGTGATAGCTCGATACCCGACTGGGTAAACAGCGATTCTTGGCGATAAAGTGGCATCGCGTATTGGTATTTGCCAAGAATGATGTTGGTCAGCAAGCTTTCTGTGGCGAAGCTTTTAGGGATGAGACTCTGAGGGGATGGCTTCTGAACGATACGGCTGCTGTCACCTGTTTTCTCGCACTGGCGGCAAGCGTACTTAGGACGAACATATTCCAACACTTTGAGTACCGCTGGCGTGAACTCTAGCTTCTCGCTGCGGTCTTCACCGATTTTATGCAGGCTATGATTGCAGCAAGCGCACTGCTTTTCATGGTCGTCTACATCAAGTTCGATAACCTCACGAGGCAAGGTCTTAGGCAGAGGTTTACGTTTACCGCGCTTTTTCGTTGTGGTCGTGGTTGTCACCTCAACCTCGTCTTCTTTAACGGCTTCACACTCCGCTTCGTTGAAGAGGTCACCTTGTGATTCATCGTAAGGCTTTAATGCCTCCGAGCGTTTCGCGAACTGACGGTCGAAGGCGAGTTTGAGTTGTTCAAGCAGCGATTGGCGCTCTTGTTTCCACTCATTTTTCTCCGACATCAGAGCTGCTACCATCGCTTGTAGCTCGGCAACATCTTGGCTTTCTGGGTTGATATTTGGCGTCTTTTTCATAGCATTGATTATACTAAAATCGTGCCGTTAACGCTTGGAGAATAAGGCTTTATTCTCGATTAACTCATTGTAAAATCGTTTATTTTGATGGGTTCGTGGCCGATAATTGTGAAGCCTGAAAGCAGTCTGTCAAGCTCAAATTGAGTGAGGGTAAACACCTGATTTTTCTCTTTTGAAGGCCACTTATACTTGGCTTTTTCAAGGCGTTTATACCAGAGGGCGAAGCCTGTTTTATCCCAGTACAACACTTTAATCTTATCGCGCTGTTTATTGGTAAACAGGAACAGCGCACCGCTGCCAAGAGGCAAGTCAGTATCATTTTCGATAATCGCTGCAAGGCCGTTGATGGACTTTCTAAAATCGACGCTTTCACGATAAAGGTAAATGTCTGGAGCGCTGAGCATACCTTTCATGACAACGCTCCAATGAGTTCAGCAAGATAGGTGGCTGGCGTGCCTTGAGGAATGCTCAGCTCCACATCATTGATGAGAAGTGTCATGTTCGCCGTAGCTATCTGGGCCTGATACTTGGTTGTCTTTTCAACGATTTCGGCTCTAACAAATCCGACAGATTCCGATTGGTTTGCTGTTTGGAGTTGACGCCGTTTGGCGAAGAACGTGGATAAACTCAGTCCATGCTCTTCACAAAAAGCGCGTTGGGTAACACTGCTACTTTCATATTGTTCAAACAGTGATTGCCATTCTAGATTGGTGCGTCGTTTTGCCATTTCAACTCTCCTTTGGGTTGGAGAGATGATCTTATTCTTCGTGCTGAAAGATTAGAATGCGGTGTTCATGGCACGCTTACAGTAAAAGTTTATATGGATAACCATCAAAGTCTTCATGAGCGACAGAGGTCGATACATCAATGCTCTCACCTGAAGAGATAACAACCGCTTTTTCCATAATGCCTCGAAATGCTCATCCTGATACATAAACGATAGCAGACTATGCACATTGTGCAAAAATTTAGAGGGTAAATAAAAATTGGGGTTATATACAAAAAAAGCACTACTTTATTACGAAGTGTGCTTTTTCTTATAGGGGTTATAAAAGAGGAACATCACAAGAGCGCTGGGTACTGTTTAGATACAATGTGTCACCCAATAAAGAGAAGTGATGGCTGTACATGCATGGACGCAAGCACCCCATATGAAACTCTCCCGGATTGTAGAAATTTAAAATCTCTCCGCGATCATCGACACCACGCGTAAGGTCATCGACAATCTTACGCAGCTGATCAACACTTCCACCATCTGGCTTTGCCCAAGATCGCCCTTGTACACCGTACACACGCCCCATATCGTCTTCGCCTTTACGATATGAATTATTGAGCCATGCTTGATTTAAATTAGCATTAGCATCCCATGTTTTCGTGCCTAGTTTCCTGAAGTCTTCAGCGTTATCATAACCACGAATATACCCAAGTAATTCCGCTACCGCAGACTTCCAAAAACTCTTTCGTGTTGTCACCAGAGGGAATTGATTATTTTGAACATCATACTCTAGGTCAGCATTAATCACCGTCAAACAACGCTTACCTGTCCTTTCGTTTTCAATCCAAGTTCCTTCATCGACGATGCGATGACAAAGTTCTAAATATTGGTTCACGTTTAATCCTTACTTTACTGCTGCGTTATCGTTGAACTGACCACGCTTGTAAGCCCATACCATCATTAAACCACCAACAATGATCATTGGTAGTGATAAAATCTGCCCCATTGAAATGAAATCGCCAAACAAGCCAATATGCGCATCGGGTTCACGAACGTATTCAACGAGGAAGCGGAAGCTACCATAACCAATCAAAAAGAGGCCAGATACCGATCCAAGCGGTCTTGGTTTCTTAATAAACCAGTTCAAGATAAAGAACAGCACAATGCCTTCTAGTGCCATTTCATATAGCTGTGAAGGGTGACGTGGCAAAGGACCACCATTCGGGAAAACAATACCCCAAGGCGCATCAGTGACGCGACCCCACAACTCACTGTTCATAAAGTTACCCAGACGGCCCATCCCTAGACCAAACGGAACCAGTGGTGCAATAAAGTCAGCGACACCAAAAAATGTACGGCCATTCTTTTTCGCATACCAAAACATCGCGCCGATAACACCGAGTAACCCACCATGGAATGACATTCCACCGGTCCACACCTTAAATAGGTATAAGGGATCTTGAAGAAATATTTCAAAGTTATAAAACAGGACGTAACCAACACGACCACCAACCACAACCCCTAAAAAACCTGCAAATAATAAGTCGGAAACTTGCTCACGTGTCC
>NZ_JBNGCJ010000230.1:0-4514 GCF_049974785.1 Vibrio genomosp. F10 str. 9ZD137 | reverse complement strand
GCCATTATCGGCTGTATTTATTGGCTATTGTTAAGACCACTTCAATCAACGGTATTGTCTGCAACCACTAATGTGTCTCAAATGGCACAGGCGTTACAAGTAACGGCAAAAGCCGTAGAAGCGTGTACTGAAAAACAACAATCCATAGCCGATCAACTTGTTAAAAACGGCAATAGATCAATATGAAATCTGTGTATCTTAAACCAGTATAAACTTGGATCATTAAAAAGCTTGAACACTGTTCAATTAGATAATATAACGTAGTGATTAACGTTATAAAGAGGGCAAATGCATGGAATTAGTGTGTGGTAATCAAGATCAATTAGAATCTGAACAAGCGCTAGTCGCCACGTTTGAACTGGCTCAAAAAGCATACCATCAATCGCCTTATTCGAGTTATGAAGAGCGTGTTGGGTTACTTGCTAAGCTCAAGTTAGAGTTGTTAGCCACGCAAGCTGAGTTAGTTGAAGCGTTAAATCAAGATTATGGTTATCGAACGGAATTTGATAGCACTATTTGTGATGTGATGCCGACGGTTAGCCATATTAATTACACGCTAAAAAATCTGAAGAAGTGGATGAAGCCTAGTCATCGTTCTGCTGGATTATTACTTTCGCCCTCAAAAGCTCAGGTTCAGTTTCAACCCGTTGGTGTGGTTGGCGTTATGGTTCCTTGGAATTTTCCTATTTTTTTAAGCCTTGCCCCTATCGTCACAGCCATTGCAGCGGGCAACCGTGTGATGGTTAAACTGAGTGAAGCCACACCCCATACCAATGAAGTCCTAAATCGAATCTTTGCCTGTTTGAGTGATCATATCTACTCGATAGAGGGCGGTGTTTCCATTGCAGCGCAATTTAGTTCACTTGCCTTTGACCATTTAGTTTTCACAGGTTCAACTGCCGTTGGTCGTAAAGTGGCCCAATCCGCCGCTAAAAACCTCACCCCTGTCACTTTAGAGCTTGGCGGAAAATCGCCAGTGATTGTGGGTAAAGATGCGGATCTTCAAAAAGCGATTGACGCCATCATGCTTGGCAAGTCAATCAATAGCGGTCAAATTTGTGTCGCTCCCGATTATGTCTTTGTTCCAAAAGATAAAGTGTCGGAATTTGGTGTTCTTTATCTGAAACGATTTGAAGATCTATTTCCCGTGAAGAAAGGTCAACGCCACCTAACTAGCATTATTAATCAAGCCCAATATTCACGATTGCAGAATCATATTGATGATGCAAAAGAGAAAGGGGCAAACATAGAGACGATTGACTGTGCGCAACTTGTCGAGCGTCAGATGTTGCCTCATATTCTGACGAATGTGACCGAAGATATGTTGGTCATGCAAGAAGAGATCTTTGGCCCACTGCTGCCTGTGATTGGGTATGATTCTATGGATGAGGTCATCGAACGGATTAACCAGCGTCCAAGGCCCCTTGCACTGTACATCATGAGTAATGATAGAGCATTACAAGCTCATGTTCTCCAAAACACTCACAGCGGTGGTGTTTGTATTAATGACACGCTCTTACATGTGGCGTTGGATGATGCACCGTTTGGCGGCAGTGGTGAGTCTGGGATAGGGCGTTATCACGGTATCGAAGGCTTTAAAGCACTCTCAAATTTAAAAACGGTACTCTTGACCCCAACTTGGTTGCCTCGAAGTAGAATGATGTTGAGATGGCGAAATGTTACTCAAAAGGTCATCAGTAGGCTGTTTATCCGCTAGTTTTATCGCTATTTCGTGTCTGTTTCGTGGTGTAGATTGTAGTTTTATGGTCGATAACGCGTTAACATTGCCTCGCTTTATTTTGGGCGTTTAGCTCGAATTAGCTTCATTATTTTAATTTTTATTCTCAGGGCGGGGCGAAATTCCCCACCGGCGGTAAATCTTACCTTCGCATTGTTTTGCATTACTTAGCTTTGCATTACTCAGCATTGCACGATTGTGCGTAAGATCAGCCCGCGAGCGCTCGATACGTCGAGGTCAGCAGATCTGGTGAAAACCCAGAGCCGACGGTTAAAGTCCGGATGAGAGAGAATGAAAACACATCAGCGAGTGGCACTCTATTATTGGTGCTTCTTACTGGTGCATTTCGTTTTGGATGTTATATCCCTCATACAGCCCTGATTCTGGTGATATTTAGGAGTTTAACCATGAATCAGTCTTCATTACTTGCCGAATTTGGCAACCCAATCACTCGTGTTGAAAACGCTCTCGAAGCTTTAAGAAAAGGCCAAGGTGTCATCTTGCTTGATGACGAAGATCGTGAAAACGAAGGTGACATCATCTATTCTGTTGAGCACTTAACCAACGCTCAGATGGCACTGATGATCCGAGAATGCAGTGGCATCGTCTGTCTTTGTTTGACCGATGCGCAAGCGACCAAGCTTGAGCTCCCACCGATGGTTGTAAACAACAACAGCGCGAATCAGACGGCGTTTACTGTCTCGATTGAAGCGAAAGTGGGTGTGACTACTGGTGTCTCTGCGCAAGATCGTGTGACGACAATCAAAACGGCAGCAAACCCAATGGCCAAACCGGATGATCTTGCTCGACCTGGACATGTCTTCCCACTGCGCGCACGAGCCGGGGGAGTGATGACTCGTCGAGGCCATACCGAAGGTACGGTTGATCTGATGCAAATGGCTGGGTTACAACCTGCGGGTGTGCTTTGTGAAGTGCAAAACGAAGACGGCACCATGGCGAAAACACCAGAGCTCGTGGAGTTTAGCCGTAAATACAATATGCCAATCCTGACGATTGAAGATATGGTGATGTACCGCACTCAATTCGATCTAAAGCTGGCGTAGTTAAAGCTAACGCAATCTCACACCTTGCTCGTAGAGACATACTCACAGCGAACGATTCATACACGTTAGAGTTATCCTAGTTTGGTGAACGCATCAAACTAGGATGTTCATTATTGGCTTTAACGTTCTAAATCCTTAAAACCGATGCCTCAAAATCTAATCCTAGAAATCTGTTACTAGAAATTGAATTCTAAAAACCGAGCGCTTTCGCGGTATTGTCTCGTTAGAATGCAGTAAATATCAAGATTGAAAGGTATTAAGAACCACTTGGTTCCGTCCAAGCCCTTTCGCTTGGTAGAGTGCCTTGTCGGCCCGACCAATACTTGCATGCTGACTGTCACTGACCGAGGTTACCCCGATACTGATGGTGTATTTTATCGTGCTATTTCCATCGTCTAGACTCGTTTGCTCTATTCTGTGACGCAGAATTTCGCACAAGTCATAGGCATGGTTTTCGTCATTCGCCTGAAAGAGTAAGCCAAACTCTTCTCCTCCAAAGCGAGCCAGGCTCAATGCCTTTGGCTTAGGAAAGCATATCTGCATCAATTTCGCTGTTTGCATGATGATGTTATCACCAGACTGGTACCCAAATTTGTCATTGAGGACGCGAAAATGGTCGATGTCGATCAGTGCTAGATAGACATGTTGCTGCCCCAATTGCTCATCAATCAAGCTGCGAATGGTGAGTTTATTGTCTAGATTCGTCATCACATCTTTGCTCTGCATCTTTTGATTTAGAAGCAAATTGTTTAAGGTGATTTCCGTATAATTTCTTATTATTTTCAATAAGCTACGGTTTGTTGGTATTCGCATTGGCATGTAGATGATAGCGATAAGACCTTGCGTATTGAAGAGCGGAATAGCGTAGTGGCGTGTATTGATACGCAGCTTTGTGGCAAGCATATCAGCGCTTTTTTTTCCAAAATAGTAAATATCACCAGGGGTGTAGGCAGTAGAGAATCGTTTATCAGTATGGATGAGCGTTTCATTGCCATGAAAATCGATGGTGGTTAGTTGCCCGGTTTCTTGTGCATAGAGACAAAATTGAACACCTTTATGGTGACAGAATCGGTCTAAAATGGAGCGCAACTGGTGCTTGAAATCGGCTAGATTATTTTTAGTGTTCAATAATGAAAGTGAACTATTTATTTGGTAGATCAAGTAATTAATCACAATAGTGAGTAAGAGAAGTGAAGCCAGAACCAGTGCTGATAGCGTGAATTGATGAGAGTTTGCAAGAATATCCGCTCTGTTCGTCCCTGCAACAAAGACGAAGTTGTTGTCATTATCTGCGTTAAATACGGACACTTTGAATTGATTATTATAGTAATACTCTAGCTGCCCATAACGACGCCCTTGATTAACTAAATCCTTGATGCCAGATTGATAACTAATAGATTCACTGCCGATACGTCTGGGGTTTGGGTGAAAGACAATTTTTCCTGTCAGTTTATCAACGACAAAGAGGTACCCTTCATTTAGCGTCCGCATCCCTTTTAGTAGGGTAGAACCATGTAAAAGATCGAGCTCTAGCCATATGGCTTCACGTTCATTTGGCTGGTATCGAACAGCAAAAACCCACCGATTATTGCTGGTTTGATAAATCGGCGACACTGAAAATTCAGAAGAAAGATTGGGGGGCGATCGCCAACTTAAGAGATCAAGTGTATCTGCGTTAGTGTTTGTTCGTTCAATGGCTTGATAGCTACCTA
>NZ_JBNGCJ010000229.1:0-1803 GCF_049974785.1 Vibrio genomosp. F10 str. 9ZD137 | reverse complement strand
TACGTCGCCGACCAGGGATGTATACGGATACAGCGAGACCCAACCATTTGGGTCAAGAAGTTATCGACAACAGTGTCGATGAAGCGCTAGCCGGACATGCCTCAAAGGTACAAGTAATTCTTCATGCTGATCAATCTTTGGAAGTCATTGATGATGGTCGAGGCATGCCTGTCGATATTCACCCAGAAGAGAAAATCTCGGGGGTTGAACTTATCTTCTGTAAGCTCCACGCCGGTGGTAAATTCTCCAACAAAAACTATCAGTTCTCTGGTGGTTTACACGGTGTGGGTATTTCGGTTGTTAACGCGCTATCAAAACGTGTTCAAGTTACGGTACGCCGTGACGGCCAAGTCTATGAAATGGCGTTTGAGCACGGCAATAAAGTGGAAGAACTGACCGTCACGGGGACTTGTGGTCGTCGTAACAAAGGCACCAGTGTCCATTTTTGGCCAGATACCAGCTATTTTGACTCAGGCAACTTCTCTGTTACTCGCCTTATCAATAACCTGCGAGCAAAAGCCGTTCTTTGCCCTGGCCTAGAGATCACCTTTAGTGACAAAGTCAATGGTAATGAGCACAAGTGGTTCTATGAAGATGGCTTAAAAGACTACCTGGCTGAAGGCGTGAAGGGATACACCGTTATTCCTGAAGTCCCTTTTACTGGCGAGTTCTCGGCGGAAACGGAAGCGGCTAACTGGGCCATTATTTGGCAACCAGAAGGCGGTGATATGATCACCGAAAGCTACGTCAACTTGATTCCGACTGCGCAAGGCGGTACGCACGTTAATGGTTTGCGTCAGGGCTTGCTGGACGCGATGCGTGAGTTCTGTGAATTCCGAAATTTGCTGCCTCGTGGTGTGAAGTTAACCGGTGACGATGTTTTTGAACGTTGTTCGTATGTCTTATCGGTTAAAATACAAGATCCGCAATTTGCAGGCCAAACCAAAGAGCGTTTGTCTTCTCGTCAAACCGCGGCGTTTGTCTCTGGTGTTGTAAAAGACTCCTTTAGTTTGTGGCTCAATGAAAAGCCTCAACTGGCGGAACAACTGGCTGAAGTTTGTATTGCAAACGCGCATCGCCGTATGCGTGCTAGCAAGAAAGTTGTGCGAAAAAAAGTCGCCTCAGGTCCTGCATTACCAGGAAAACTGACCGACTGTTCAGCGCAGGATTTAAGTCGTACGGAAATCTTCTTCGTGGAAGGAGACTCAGCGGGAGGCTCAGCCAAACAAGCTCGAGACCGTGAATTCCAAGCGGTGATGCCACTGCGCGGTAAAATTCTCAACACTTGGGAAGTTTCTGCCGATCAAGTGCTCGCTTCGCAAGAAGTACACGATATCTCGGTGGCATTAGGGATTGACCCTGACAGCGACGATCTTCAAAGCCTACGTTACGGAAAAGTCTGTATTCTTGCCGATGCGGACTCGGATGGTTTGCACATCGCCACGCTTTTATGTGCGCTTTTTACTCGTCACTTCCGAGCCTTAGTTGAAGCGGGGCACATTTATGTCGCGATGCCGCCACTCTTCCGTATTGATTGCGGAAAAGAAGTATTTTACGCCTTGGATGAAGATGAAAAAGAAGGGGTGTTGGAGCGTTTGAGTAAGAAAAAAGCCAAAATTAACGTACAGCGATTCAAAGGGTTGGGTGAGATGAACCCTCTCCAGTTGCGTGAAACAACCATGGATCCAAACACTCGACGTTTAGTTCAGCTCACTATCGATGACAATGAAGCAACCATGGAAATGATGGATATGTTGTTAGGTAAGAAGCGTGCTGATGACCGCCGCTCATGGTTACAAGCTA
>NZ_JBNGCJ010000228.1:0-617 GCF_049974785.1 Vibrio genomosp. F10 str. 9ZD137 | reverse complement strand
AATGTAATAGGCCGCCTAACGCCCTGTTAAGGGGTGAGCAACGCAATACAGATGCTCCCGCATACCACCTTAAACACTAAAACCAACGCATAGTGAAAATGCCACGCGTTGCGAATCCCTCTTGAACAGTTTGTTATGTTTTACCACAAATGACTGATTTATTTGGCAAAGAACTGCTTTGTTGACCACGTTTCAAGAAGTCAGTCACACGCTAAAACTCTCTTGGCCGCCAGATGCACGAAACAACAAGCGCGTAAGTCCATTTCCCTGCCCAATGAGGCAACCCGACAAACGTTCAACAAGCGCCCTCTCTTTCCAACCACAGCGCAGAACAATGGCAAATTGCCGAGGCAACTGCCAAGCCGACATGCTAACTGGCAAATACACTCGCAGCGACATAGAGCCAGTGAGATTTGAAACCAACCGCCACGACCTGAAAATGAAGCAACCCACGAATATTGACATGTTTTACGGGTTGAGAAATTCACGAAATCAGGACGACAATGCGGATTTGCTGAGGCAACTCGAACGAATGGCTAAAGGGACAAAGAACAGAGTTCGAAGAATTTTTAAGCCATTGAAATACAAGTAAACATAACGCCCAATTAAGGGGTGAA
>NZ_JBNGCJ010000227.1:0-5171 GCF_049974785.1 Vibrio genomosp. F10 str. 9ZD137 | reverse complement strand
TGTGGCGTCTTGGTATCGCAATGGTTTTCACCTGAGCATCCAAGATGATATTGCTGGCTTCCATGATCGCATCATAGTGGCCCAGTTTACGCTCGCTCATCAATTGATCTGCCAAGGTATTGAGTGGATACCAAAGCATGGCCGCAAACATAAAGGCTGGGTTGATTCGTTTACCATCTTCAATTCGAAGATCGGTTGAGTCAAAGACCAGATCCAACATCTGCTCTGTTGGTGAAGAATAATCCTCAGTAAAGTGATCGGCAATAACAGGGAACATTTGCTGAAATAGGTTGTACTCACGCATCAGGTGATAGGTTTCAAGCCCATTACCAGATTGCAGTAATTTGAGTGATTCTTCATAAAGGCGAGCAGAAGGGATACCTTGTAGCAAGGGAGCCAGATCTTCTATTGGCGCTGCAGTATCTTCTTCAATATCAAAATCAAGTTTTGCGGCAAAGCGAATCGCTCGCAGCATACGCACAGGATCTTCGCGGTAGCGAACTTCAGGGTCGCCAATCAGTCGGATCAGCTTATCTTCCAGATCTTCTACACCACCCGCATAGTCATGAATGCTGTAGTCGCTGATGTTGTAATACATCGCGTTGATAGAAAAATCGCGTCGTTCAGCATCTTCATCAATGCTGCCATAGACATTGTCACGCAGCAGCATGCCTTCGTCTGACTGAGCTGATACGTTCTTGCTTGGCTCTTGGTGGTGACCCCGAAACGTCGCCACTTCAATAATATCTCGGCCGAACATGATGTGTGCTAATCGGAAACGGCGACCAATCAGACGACAGTTTCTAAATAGATGCTTAATTTGCTCAGGAGTCGCATTTGTCGCGATATCGAAATCTTTTGGTGCAAGATCCAATAGTAAGTCGCGAACGCCACCTCCAACGAGGTAAGCTTCAAAACCAGCGCCATTGAGTCGGTATAGCACCTTTAGAGCGTTGTCACTGATTTGCTTGCGTGAAATATTGTGCTCTTGTCGAGTAAGAACATTCAATGCAAGGTCTGGAAATTGGCTTGGTGTATATTCGTTATTATTCATGTGCTTCTGGCAATATTGGCTTAAACCAAGGTTGCTTTAGTTGGTGATAATTTGCCTAGTAAGGCCTAATTTGGGGCTAATAATAGCCTAAGACGCGCCGTTTGAGAATCTTGCTGTGCTTGCCATAGTCTTTGGCAGTTGCTGCAAGGACCAATTTTGGCATCCCCATGTTAATAATTCGTCTATCGTTGCTTGACGAATATGTACATCAATATCGAACCCCAAAAAGGACATTGCCTCGAGCAACGTCTCTAGTGGTTGTTGATTATTCAACGCTGGAGCATGGTTTTGCTTGGATAACTTATTACCGTGTTGATCGACGACGAGAGGTAAATGTACATAGCTGACCTCTGACTTTCCCAAAGCACGATACAGGTTGATTTGTCGACCTGTTGGCTCGATAAGATCCGCGCCTCTAACGACTTCGGTCACACCTTGCTGAATATCGTCTAATACGACGGCAAGGTTGTAAGCGTACAATCCATCACGTCGCTTAATAATGAAATCTTCATCAGCCAGAGCTTGAGGAATATCAATATGACCATAGTTTACGTCAACAAAGTGATTGATGGCATGATGAACTTTAAATCGTACTGAGCACGGTTTATCGGGAGTGCGCGCTTTATCTCGACAAGTTCCAAGATAAAAGCCTCCGGATTGCTTAATCTGTTTGCGTGTGCATTGGCAATAGTAAGCCTCTTTTGAACTTAACCATTGCTCGATTTGCTGTTGATAATATGGGTGGCGTTCACTTTGATAAACAACGGTATCATCCCAATGAAGATGATAAGCCTCTAAGGTGTTTAAAATGAGATCGGAGGCGCCTGCCATTTCTCTAGGTGGGTCGAGATCTTCCATTCTCACTAGCCATTTTCCATGATGAGATTTTGCTTGAAAATAACTCCCCAGAGCAGCGACCAAAGAGCCAAAATGTAATGGACCCGAAGGGGAAGGTGCAAATCGACCCACATAATTCATCATATTCACCTGATATCAAAACCACAAAAAGGGAGCATAAGCTCCCTTTACAAACAAAGGCTAGTCGTCACAAAAGCTAGGTTTAACCTTGCATCTGCTTTTCTTTAATCTCAGACAGTGTTTTACAGTCGATACAAAGATCAGCAGTTGGACGAGCTTCTAAACGGCGTATACCAATTTCCACGCCACAAGATTCGCAAAAACCAAAGTCGTCTTCTTCGATCTTGTTGAGTGTTTTCTCGATCTTTTTGATCAAACGACGTTCACGGTCACGGTTACGAAGTTCTAAGCTAAATTCTTCTTCTTGAGATGCACGGTCAACGGGATCTGGGAAATTTGCTGCTTCGTCTTGCATATGGTGAACAGTACGATCAACTTCAACTCTCAGTTGGTTGCGCCATGCGGATAAAATTTTTGTAAAATGAGCGACCTGCTCAGGTGACATGTATTCTTCACCCTGCTTTGCTTGGTATGGCTCAACCCCTGCAATGGCTAGGATGCCTATCGCTTTTTTCTTTAATTCTGGCATGCAGCATCTCCTACTAATACCTAGTCAACTGTTTGAGCAGTCTATTTTTAGGCGGCTATCTATAGCAAAAAGAAACGGGCGACGCAAATCTTGAATAGCAAACTTTTTATCAATGTGAACATCACATCACTTTCCACTCATTATTGATAAAATCAACAGCAGAAATAAGTTTGATTCCTGATTCAGAAATCTGAGCTTTGTAGCACAGGACTTCTACACCTTGCTCTATTGCTTGGTTTAGTAAATATGAATAGTTTGCGTCTATATGGAGTGCTGCTGATACTTTTTCAATCCCTGAGTGTAAAACAGTGAATAAAAGTACTGCTCTGCTTCCATTTTTCGCCATTTCCGTGAGCTCTCTCAAATGCTTCTGACCACGAGTGGTCACGGAATCAGGAAAGTAGCCCTGCCCATCGTTATCTTCATCTAATAGAGTGACGCTTTTTACCTCTATATAGCATTTTGGCTTAGTTTCTGAATTGAGCAAGATATCGATACGACTATTTTCGCTACCGTACTTTATTTCTGTTTTTAATTCATCGTAACCAGTGAGCTCTTGAATCACGTTATTTTGAATCGCTTCAACCGCCAAATGGTTCGCTTTAGCCGTGTTGACACAAATCCAATCACCTCGCTGGGTTTGAGTGAGCTCCCAACTGTTCGGGTACTTGCGTTTTAAGTTATCCGATGTTGAATACCAGACGGTGTTGCCCGCATCAGCACAGCCTGTCATGGCACCTGTGTTTGCACAATGGATCGTGCGTATCGATTGATCAGGCAGCTGAATGTCAGCCAAGAAGCGCTTGTAACGCTTGAGTAAAATCGCTGATTCAAGAGGTGGATTAAAATGCATTTTTACTGTTTTTATGTACAATGGTGCCCTCATTACATCATAAGGCGTCTCCATTGTCTTCATCGATTCCATTGCCGATAGAAAGTGTGATCTCTGAATTGCTCTCAGGCCTTCAATCACACAATCAATTGATTCTTAAAGCGGCCCCTGGCGCGGGTAAATCCACGTTTTTCCCACTGCAATTAATTAAAGCAGGGGTGTTTTCGCGCAAAATCATCATGCTTGAACCTCGTCGACTAGCGGCGAGAAATATTGCAGGCTATCTTGCCCAGCAATTGGGGGAAAAGGTCGGTGAGCGGGTCGGGTACCGTGTGCGTGGGGAAACGAAAGTAAGCCGTGATACTCAACTGGAAATCGTGACCGAAGGGATCATGACTCGGATGTTGCAATCGGACCCTGAACTTTCTGGAATCGATTTACTGATATTCGATGAATTTCACGAGCGAAGTATTCATGCGGATACATCATTGGCCTTGAGCCTTGAGGTGCAAGAAGCGTTAAGGGATGACCTTCGTATTGTGGTGATGTCAGCAACGCTCGATCAAACAGCGTTAACCACTCTGCTTCCTCAGGCGAAATATGTGGAGTCGCATGGGCGAAGCTTTCCTGTTGAATATCGTTATCATGATTTAAAACCCCACGATTACCTAATTCCAACGATCGTTAAACAGATACAGCATTTAATGGCCACTGAGCAGGGCTCTTTGCTGGTTTTTCTGCCTGGACTATCAGCCATAAAAAATGTGGCTGAAAAACTTGGCGATCTGGCCAGTGATGTGTCTATTTTTCCGTTGTATGGTCAACTTACTTTCTCTGAACAGCAAAAGGCGATAGCCCCCTTGAATGGGAATCAGAGAAAAATCGTATTGGCGACGAACATTGCAGAAACCTCGCTAACCATTGAAGGGATCCGCTTGGTTTTGGATTGTGGCCTCGAGCGCGTCGCTAAGTTTGATCTTAAAACTGGGATCACTAAGTTAGAGCAAGTCAGAATAGCGCAGTCCTCCGCAGAGCAACGAGCAGGGCGAGCAGGGCGATTAGAGCCAGGGATTTGTGTGCGGCTATACAGCGAGGGGCACCTCAATCAACAGCCTGCGGTTCCTGTTGCTGAAATTATGCACTCGGATCTTTGTCCATTAGCAATGGAACTTGCACAATGGGGTGCGTATGAAGCCAGTGAATTAAAGTGGCTCGATGCTCCTCCTGATGTTGCGCTGACACAAGCTCGGCAGTTGTTAGTATCGCTTGAACTTATGAATGATCAGCGTCAGCTAACATCGCTGGGAAAACAGGCTCATCAATTTGGTTTGGAGCCAAGAATTGCAAGTATGTTGGTGAAGTCCCTACAAGGCGATGAAGCGCTATTCCAGACGGCCATCATCGTTGCAGCCTTAATTGAAGAGCCCGAGCGAAACATATTAGATCTGCAAGACAGCCTTTATCGTCTAAAGCAAGGAAGCCACCAAAAAGCTCGAACCATTTTGAAGCGAGCAGATCAGCTTGCCGCTAAGTGCCAACAGCGCTTTTCTTTACCGAGGGTTGAAGAGCGTTTTGTCGCCATCGCTCTGAGCCTTGCCTTTCCCGATCGTGTCGCTCAAGCGCGTACCATAGGAAGTGGAAAATTCGTTCTTGCGAATGGTCACGGGGCTGAAGTGGATCAGGCGCACAGCTTGTCGGATAGCGAATATCTAGTGGCCATAGATTTAATGCGCAGTCAGCACAATTCGAGTCGAATCTTTTTGAGATCGGAAGAGCGG
>NZ_JBNGCJ010000226.1:330-10212 GCF_049974785.1 Vibrio genomosp. F10 str. 9ZD137 | reverse complement strand
CAAAAATTCTAACGCAGTTATCGACTATTTTAACCCACTAGGGCGAGCCGTTATTTACTACGATTGGTATTTCATCCTTGCCTTTTTGCCAATGGTTTTTATGGTGAATATATTGAATTTAATTAATCACTTAAGTTTATAGTTGAAAACATCTTGGCAAGGTGAGACTGTAAAGATGTTATTTTCTAAATTGGAATTTATATTATGGCTTGGACTTTATCTGAATTAACAACAGCGCTCGGGAAACATGAAGGCTGGAGCGTCGATACATCGAAGTGTGCCGATTCATTGGTATTAACAAATGAAGATGGAATTGATGCTTACGTTGCTGTAGCAGGAGAGCAAATTATTGTTGAAGTCGTTCTTTTCTCGCAAAAGAATGTGAATGACACCTCAGCGCTGAACAGTCTTATTTTAAGAACGCATAAGATGTTCCCACTTTCGACGATAGGCATTAATACCATCTCGGATGAAGATTATTATGTGGCCTTTGGTTCGTTATCTTCACAATCAAAAGAAGAAAGTGTTGTTATTGAAGTCGCGACCCTATATCGCAATGTTGAAGCATTTATTGAACTATACGACGAGTATTTAGGAGTATCAGCATGAGTGTTTGGAAAAAGCTGTTTACCGCAATAAAAGGCGGAGTGAATGAAGCGGCAGAAAGTGCAGCGGACAATCAAGCTTTAAGAATTTTAGATCAAGAGATCCGAGAAGCAAAAGAAGAACTGAGAAAATCGGATCAAGCTCTGGTATCGATTATTGCAAAAAGAAAGTTGGCTGAAAATAAAGTATCGGGTCTTGCCAATAGTATTTCTGAATATGAAATGCATGCTCGTTCAGCGATGGAAAAAGGCGAACAAGCTCTCGCTTTAGAGTGTGCAGGTAAAGTGGCTGAATTTACCAATCAGCAAACTACCGAGCAAACATACGTTGACCAATTTGGTGTATCTGAAAAGAGACTGCGGGAAAATATCGCTCAAGCGAAAGATAAATTACGTCAGTTAGAGCAACAAATTGATATTGTAAAAGCCAATGAAGCGGTTCAAAAAGCTCAAACAGCGGTGTCTTCCACTAATGTTGGCGCTAACAGTAAAATGACGACAGCCGTCGAATCTCTAGAGCGAATTAAAAACCGCCAAGCAGAAAAACAAGCGCAACTTGAAGCGGCTTCTGAAATGCAAGAAGAGCAATCAGGCAGTAGCCTAGATAAAAAATTAGCAGCAGCAGGAATAACTTCTGGTGGGCAATCCTCAGCGGAAGATGAACTTGCTCGTATCTTAGGGAAATAAGCAGAGAACCTAGCATGCCATTATGGATGATAGTAAAGAGGTGGGCCTATACCCACCTCAGTGAGCTAAGCGGCAGAAACTTGTTGGTCGTACTTGTTTCCTACGTAGTGATTTCATGGTCATTGCTTAGTTGGTGTGGCGAAGAGGCTTTAACCGAAAATCTGACGGACTTTATTTACTATCTAATAGTGACATCGTCAACGGTCGGTTATGGTGATATGTCGCCAGCAACGGCAATGGGTAAATGGGTTGTTGGGCTCTTTGTTATTCCTGGTGGTTTGGCTTTATTTGCAGTGTCGTTGAGCCGGATTGCTGCGGTGTTAATCAATTCTTGGCGTGCGGGTGTACAAGGGAAACGGAGAGTGAAAGTGGACAATCATATTCTTTTATTGGGTTGGAATGAGCAAAGAACGCTTCATCTGATTCGAATGCTGCAGCACGAGGAATCAGGCCGTAGACCCATTGTTTTGTGCGCTAGAGCTGAAATAGAAAACCCGCTACCGTCTGAAATAGAATTTGTTCATGTTAGCAGTTTTACTGACGGCATCGCCATGAACAGAACCAACATAGAGCAGGCTAGCTGCATTATCGTTGATAACCCCGAAGACGACATCACGCTATCTGCTGCACTGTATTGCGCTAACCGTAATCCTAACGCCCATCTGTTAGCTTACTTCAAAGATGAATCGTTGAGTCAGCTACTAAAAACGCATTGTAATAATGCTGAATGTATTCCTTCGATCGCAACCGAGCTCTTAGCTAAGGCTGCGGTCGATCCAGGCTCCAGTGCTTTACACCAAGAACTATTAAGTTCAACTCAAGGTATGACGCAATATTCTGTTACCTACTCATCACCCAAATCAACAACAGTGAGTGTCTTGTTCGATCAATTTAAGAAAGAGTATCACGCTACCCTCATTGGTTTAGATAGTGGTGATGGCATTGAGCTCAACCCCAAATTGGATACAGAAGTTGTGAAAAATACCAAGCTGTTTTACATAGCCGACGAACGAGTAGAACACTTTGATTGGGAACAATAATGTTTACTTGGTTTAAGAAAAAAACAACCGAACCCAAAGAAACCTCAGATACAGCACCAGAGGTATTAGGCTTGAGACTCGGTGGCGCGTTTGAGCTGGACGATTTGAAGTTCCGAATGATCGAGCCTGAGTTGGTGATTGAAGGAGCCTCAAGAACGCAAATCATCCAAGCTGTAGGGGTCGTATCTTTAGATGAAAACACTCGGTTAGTCAGATTTTATACCGATGATGACGGTTACCTTCAAGTTTTGCAGCATGGGCGTGATGACAGCGGTGTGGCAGAAGTGAAGTTGTTTTACTTTTATGAGACTAAACCTATTGATAGCGACTCATTGTGGGATTCATGGTTAAACTCGACATTGGTTCAGCCAAGCATGTCATTGGAAGGACATACCTTTGAAAAGGTGTGGGAAAACGAGCAGCCCGTCGCGATGACAGAAAAGACATACGATAGAGAAGGGCGAGTCTCGCAAACCGATCAATTCGTGATGCTTTATGAGCGAGATGTAAACGATCACTATGCGGAATCATTATTAATTGCGTGTGAAGAAAGCGTCAAAAACCAGCACCAATTGGAACGTTGTGTCACCCATATTACCGGTGTCAACGTCTCAGCAACCGACTTTACCGTTATCGGATAACTACAGGATTAAAACATGGATTTTATTATGCAGTCTCTTGGTGGACTCGTCGATTTTGTGATTTATTTTGCTATTTCGATAGGTTTTTTACTTTTATTTAAAGTGATCTATACGCGATTTACGCCATACGATGAATGGGCTTTGGTTAAAGAAAACAACGTAGCCGCAGCTGTTGCGCTGTCGGGATCTTTTGTAGGCTACAGTATCTCTATTTCTGGGGCGGCGGCGAACTCAGTCAATATCGTTGATTTTGTCCTTTGGGGGATTATCGCTTTCGTTGCTCAGCTCATTGCGTTTGGTTTGGTTCGATTCATCTTTTTGCCGAAAATCACCCAACGCATTGAAGATAATGAACTATCAGGTGGTATCGTATTGGGGGCCGCATCTATTGCGATTGGTATGCTCAACGCAGCATGCATGACGTATTAATTGAGGGTTGAACGATGAAACGAAGTCAACGAGTCATACTGCCCTCAATGAAGAAAGATTGGAGCAAGATCAATATTGCTCCGTTCACTGTCGCAGTTGGTGTTGTCGTCATTGCAGGTTGCTCTGACAGCGACCCAAGCAATGATGCTTACATCTATTCTGGTATTGATGATTGCTCGGAGAGTAACCCAGGATATACAGAACAATGTCGTGCCGCATACGAAGAGGCACTAGATGAAGCGGCAAGAACGGCACCGCGCTATATATCTGAAAATGATTGTCGTGCAGAATTTCGTGAAGAAGGTTGTTTTCAACCACGAAATACTTCTTGGTTCGTCCCTGCAATGGGCGGCTTTTTATTCAGCAGAGCCCTGGGTGGTTCCAGAGGGTATTACTCTGAACCTATCTATCGATACGGTGGCTCTTGGTATTCGACTGATGGTCGCTCTTACGGCTCTTATCGAAATGGATATAAAAAAATCAAGATCAAAACCTCTGAAATGAAGAAAAAACCTGCGGTGACTCGAACCATGTCCAGAGGCGGATTTGGATCGACAGTTTCCGCTAAATCCAGTTGGAGCAAGAGCAAAAGTAGCGCTGGTAAATCGAGCTGGGGCGGCTAAATTTATATGCTTCGTATCGATACCAAGGAAAGACCCAATTGGCGTGAACTCGCTAAGCAATTTGGCTTTGGCTACCATAGTATGTATGACGATCCCTACTGGGATGAGCGTGCTTACTATCAATTTACGCTTGAACAAGTTGAAAGGGATATCGAAGCTCCAACTGAAGAGATCCACCAAATGTGTTTGCAGGCGGTGGAAAAAGTGGTTGCAGACGAAAATTGGTTGCAACGATTTAAGGTTCCAGTGTCGATGTGGGACAGTGTAGCGACATCTTGGAAACGAAATGAACCGTCACTCTATTCTCGTGTTGATTTCGCTTATTCGGGGCAAGGACCTGCAAAACTGTTGGAGAACAACGCTGATACTCCAACAAGTTTATACGAAACGGGTTTTTGGCAATGGGTATGGTTGGAAGATAAAGTTAAATCAGGGCAAGTGAGCCGTCGTGCCGATCAATTTAACATCCTGCAAGACTATTTAATTGAACGCTTTCATCAGTTAGCCAAACAACAGCCAGGGCAGACCTTACACTTTTCTTGCTGCAAGGATACTGAAGAAGACCGTGGAACGGTGCAATATTTACAAGATTGCGCGACAGAGGCTGGGCTAGATACGGCATTTGTGCACATTGAAGATATAGGTATCAATAATCTCGATGAGTTTGTTGATATCAAATCAAGACCTATTCGTTGGATGTTCAAACTTTATCCTTGGGAATTTATGTTTAATGAAGCGTATGGTCAGCATCTTCCCACGGCTAACATCAACTGGTTAGAGCCCATGTGGAAGTCAATCTTATCCAATAAAGCGCTCTTGCCTTTGTTGTGGGAAATGTTTCCCAATCATCCTAATTTATTGCCGTCTTATTTCATGGACGATCCAAGAGCCTCCCGTTTAAAAGACTATGTGGTCAAGCCGATTTTTTCACGAGAAGGGGCCAACATTTCGATTTTTAAAGACAGAAAGCAAGTCGCTAGAGCGGATGGTCCCTATGGTGAAGAAGGGATGATTGTGCAGGCGTATCACCCGTTACCCGTTTTTAATGGCAGCAATACGCTGATTGGCAGTTGGTTGGTTAACGATCGAGCCGCAGGGATGTCGATACGTGAAGATGACAGCTTGATCACTCAAGACTACGCACGCTACGTACCCCACATCATTCTTTAGTACATATTTTCCATACGCTGAATGTTCTTTTATCCCACTTTATTGTCAGCAAAAAGTTATCAGCAATCAGGCATAGAGGTGGCTTGTCTGGCAAATGTCCAGAGAATCCCCTAGTCGAATTTCTATCCATGATTTACAATACATCAAAATTCTAACTCGATAATTTTCAGGAAGAGCTGCATGTACATGAGCACTGACGAGGTTCGCAACGCGTTCCTCAAGTTCTTTGAAAGCAAAGGACACCAAATCGTAGACAGTTCATCGTTAGTTCCACATAACGATCCAACTCTGCTATTCACGAATGCAGGCATGAACCAATTTAAAGATTGCTTCTTAGGTTCAGAGAAACGAGCCTACACGCGAGCAACTACGTCTCAGCGCTGTGTACGTGCTGGTGGTAAACATAACGATCTAGAAAACGTTGGTTTTACTGCCCGTCACCATACCTTTTTTGAAATGTTAGGTAACTTCAGCTTTGGCGATTACTTCAAAGAAGAAGCCATCGCGTTTGCGTGGGAATTCTTAACCGTCACACTTCAACTTCCAGAAGAACGTCTGCTTGTGACTGTGTATGAAACCGATGACGAAGCGTTTGATATCTGGAACAAAACCGTTGGTATTCCAGCCGATCGCATCGTTCGCATAGGCGATAAGAAAGGCGGTAAAGCATTTGAGTCAGATAACTTCTGGCAAATGGGTGACACTGGCCCTTGTGGTCCATGTACTGAGATCTTCTATGATCACGGTGAGCACATTTGGGGCGGACGTCCGGGCACACCAGAAGAAGATGGTGATCGCTTTATCGAGATCTGGAATAACGTATTTATGCAGTTTAACCGTCATGCTGATGGCACGATGGAACCACTACCTAAACCAGCCGTTGATACTGGAATGGGTATAGAGCGTATTTCTGCGATTATGCAAGGTGTTCACTCCAACTATGAAATTGATGTTTTCCAAACATTGATCAAATCAGCGGCTGAAGTGATTGGTCATGACGACCTTTCTAACCAATCATTACGTGTTGTTGCCGATCACATTCGTTCGTGTGCGTTTTTAATCGTAGATGGTGTAATGCCTTCTAATGAAGGTCGAGGTTACGTACTTCGTCGCATTATTCGTCGTGCGGTTCGTCATGGGAATAAGTTAGGCGCGCAAGGTTCATTCTTCCACAAACTGGTACCCGTGCTTATTGAAGTGATGGGAACAGCAGGAGCAGAGCTTAAGAAACAGCAAGCGATTGTAGAAAAAGTACTGCGTATTGAAGAAGAAAACTTCAGCCGCACACTTGAGCGCGGCATGGTGATTCTAAACGATGCTCTAGATAATCTAGAGGGGACAGTTTTAGATGGCGAAACCGTGTTTAAACTTTACGACACCTACGGTTTCCCTGCGGATTTAACCAATGATGTTGCCCGTGAGCGTGAACTATCAATCGATGAAGAAGGCTTTGAAAAAGCGATGGAAGAGCAACGTAAACGTGCTCGAGAAGCTGGCCAGTTTGGTACAGACTACAACGCGACAATCAAAGTCGATACCGATACGGAATTCTGCGGTTACACAGGCACCAGTGGGAACAGCGTTATTTCTGCGATGTTTGTAGAAGGCGAAGAAGTTCAATCGCTTTCAGCTGGCGATAAAGCCATTATCGTATTAGACGAGACACCGTTCTACGCTGAATCGGGTGGCCAATGTGGTGATGCTGGTCAATTGAAAACAGATTCAGGCACATTCATGGTTGAAGACACTCAAAAGCTCGGTAATGCCATTGCGCATCACGGTGTGCTTGCTGAAGGTGTGTTTGCAAAAAATGACAAGGTGAACGCAAGTGTTGATGCTTCTCGCCGTGCTGCAATTACTCTAAACCACTCGGCTACTCACTTATTGCATGCGGCTTTACGTACGGTTCTAGGTGAACATGTTACTCAGAAAGGTTCCTTGGTTAAGCCAAATAACCTACGCTTTGACTTTTCAAATTTAGAAGCGGTAACCGCGGCTGAATTGAAAGAAGTTGAACGTATGGTTAACGCTCAAATTCGAAACAACCACGTGATTGAAACCAATGTCATGGACATTGAATCGGCTAAACAGAAAGGCGCTATGGCCTTGTTTGGTGAGAAGTACGATGATGAAGTTCGCGTTCTTTCAATGGGTGAGTTTTCTACCGAGCTTTGTGGTGGTATCCACGCACGCAACACCGGTGATATTGGCCTATTTAAAATTACCTCAGAAGGTGGCATTGCCGCTGGCATTCGTCGTATTGAAGCGGTGACGGGTGAGGCTGCGCTAGACGCACTTGATGCTAAACACGCTCAGTATGAAGACAAACTGACTGAAGCGGTGAGTAAATCAAAGCAGCTAGAGAAAGAAATTCAACAACTGAAAGACAAGATGGCTGCCGCTGAAAGCGCCAACATCATGGGTAAAGTTGAGGAAATTGAAGGTACTAAAGTCCTTGTTGCCGCTATCGAAGGTGGTGACAATAAGAATTTACGCATCATGGTTGATGAAGCTAAGAATCGTGTAGGCAGCGGTATTATTCTTCTTGCTAATATTGCTGATGGTAAGATTGGTCTTATTGCGGGTGTCACTAAAGATATGACCAGTAAAGTCAAAGCTGGCGATCTGGTTAAGATGGTTGCAGAGCAAGTCGGTGGTAAGGGTGGTGGTCGCCCAGACATGGCTCAAGCGGGCGGTACTGATATTGATGCATTGCCAGAAGCACTAGCTTCAACTCGTGCATGGCTTGAAGAGCGATTGAAATAACGAAATGATGTGCTCAATGATTTATTATTGATTGAGCATAACAATCTAAATAGAACCAAGTGGTTTAATTGGCAACATTGAAGCTGATTAAACGGCTTGGTTTTTTGTATTTTTACTGATACCAATCGTAGTTAATAGCGGGTCATCCTAGCTATTTTTAACTCCTTTATTATTGTGATTGGTATGACCAATAATTCTCACTTTATTGGTGTAATAAGATGTTAGTCTTGGGAAGGTGAAGGCTGGTGAATAAGCCCGTTATCGTACAAAAGTTTGGTGGAACTTCGGTAGGAACGATTGAATCGATTCGCACTGTCGCTGAACACATAATTAATGCAAAGCAAGCTGGTAACCATGTTGCTGTTGTTGTTTCGGCAATGTCAGGTGAAACCAATCGCTTGGTGTCGCTCGCAAAGCAAGTGGATAGTGTTCCAAACGCTCGAGAGCTCGATGTGTTGCTTTCATCGGGAGAGCAAGTCTCTATGGCATTGTTGGCCATGACATTGAACAAGCTGGGGCATAAAGCGTGTTCATTGACGGCAGCACAAGCAAGTATCTACACCAACAGCCAGCATAACGATGCGACGATCACACGCATCGATACAAAGAGGATTGATGATCTCTTTGCTGACGGTAATATCGTCATTGTTGCCGGCTTCCAAGGGATTACAGCGAACGGTGATATCACTACCTTAGGAAGAGGTGGTTCAGATACGACAGCGGTCACTTTAGCTGGTTCGCTCAAGGCACAAGAGTGTCAAATCTATACGGATGTAGATGGTGTTTATACTTGCGATCCTAGGGTTATCCCCGATGCAAAAAAATTAGAGGTGATTGATTTTCCTTCAATGGAAATCATGGCCAGAAAAGGGGCCAAAGTATTGCATTTACCTTCCGTTCAATACGCAAGGGAAAATAATGTGCCACTGCGTGTTCTATCGACTTTCGAGCATAATCAAGGCAGCCTGATAGAAGGTGAAAAGGTACAGCGGGACGTGACAGGCCTGGCAATATGTCGCGACATGCTTTTAGTCGAGGTTGAAGAATGCCAATTAGCGAGCGCTAAGACTCATTGTCAAATGTTAGGAATAACCGTTTGTAATGTGATCAAACGTGCAGATTATGTAGGCATAGTGATTGAACATGGCTCAATATCAAAATTGGATCTGGTGTTCGGAGAGAAAATCCGTAATAGTTCACAGGTAAGCTTGTTAACTGTTGTTGGCTTGCAAGCAAAAGGAATAATTAAGTCATCAAAACAGTTGTTAATGGAACGTGACATTGCGGTTGTTGATTGCTCTTCCGAGAGTTTATCTTTAACGTTCGTTTTATCTCAAGAATGCATCGACGATGCAGCCCATGTACTACATGATGCTTATATTGCCCAAAGCCAAGTATTCGATAGTCATCAAAGACAAGTGTTTTTAGGCTAATTTTGGTTAACATTGTTGTTTACGAAAATATAACTTTTGGTAGATAATACTTTCGTAATAATTAAATTTTGAGACTACTCAAGGAGCTAGTAATGCTAATTTTGACTCGCCGTGTTGGCGAAACCCTTATGATCGGTGATGAAGTAACAGTGACCGTTTTAGGTGTAAAAGGTAATCAGGTACGTATCGGTGTAAATGCTCCAAAAGAGGTTTCTGTACATCGTGAAGAAATCTACATGCGAATTCAAGCTGAAAAAGGCAATGGTAACGTTGCGCCTGGTAGTTACTAATACGGATTGAATGGCTAGCTGTTATGCTGGCCTTTTTAATGTGTAGTGCATATTTATGAGTTAAAAGAGTGATTTCACACCGCTTTGATTAAATAGCCAACGGTTGATGTTTTTTTTAATCTTTTTGCCAAGAAAGTGTTTGACATATTTTTGGTAAATCGTAATATGTGCCTCCGCAAGACGGTGAGGTGGCCGAGA
>NZ_JBNGCJ010000226.1:136-320 GCF_049974785.1 Vibrio genomosp. F10 str. 9ZD137 | reverse complement strand
GTTCGAATCCTCCAGGACGCGCCATTCTTTCTTAGAATGGACATGTATAATGTGGTGAGGTGGCCGAGTGGCCGAAGGCGCTCCCCTGCTAAGGGAGTATGTGGTTTGTAGCCGCATCGAGGGTTCGAATCCCTCCCTCACCGCCATTCTTGCTTATTTGTTTTAGCATACAAATAGAGAACAA
>NZ_JBNGCJ010000226.1:0-126 GCF_049974785.1 Vibrio genomosp. F10 str. 9ZD137 | reverse complement strand
TCGAATCCCTCCCTCACCGCCATTTATTGACCTAGAGTCAATTTTTTTGTTCCAGAAGAAATGAATTGTGATTTTGTTCACAACTCTCGTTTTCGAGAATACTGTGCGTCCTTAGCTCAGCTGGAT
>NZ_JBNGCJ010000225.1:0-5644 GCF_049974785.1 Vibrio genomosp. F10 str. 9ZD137 | reverse complement strand
TGCCAACAGCAAAAAGTGTTGGTGTCACCAATCGGCTTGATCCCGAGCAATCCATAAATGGCGGCGTAAAGTACCTAAGAAAAATGGTCGGTCGGATTCCTGACAGTATTCCGCAACATGAAAAGATCTGGTTTGCACTAGCTTCATACAATGTTGGCTTTGGTCATGTGATGGACGCAAGACGCTTAACAAAAAGCCAAGGGGCAAACCCAGACTCGTGGGCGGATGTAAAAGATCGCTTACCGCTGCTTAGGCAAAAAAAATACTATAGCCAAACTTACTATGGGTTTGCTCGGGGTGATGAGGCGAGAAACTACGTAGAGAATATACGACGTTATTATCAGAGTATTATTGGCCATATCGACCAAGTAAACACTTCTAACATAGGGGCTAACATGGATGATTTAACGGTTATCCAACCATTACCGCCTGAAATTTCGGCAGGGGTAGAAGTGTCTGGTGAGAGTATTCCTTCAATCAGCGAAGCGTCGCCCACCAATTAATCAACGGTTGATCTCAAAACTACTATCTTTATCCTATCACCACGAGCAATGCGCAAGAGCAACCGAGCTCTTGCGCACTTTGCGCTCACTTTGACCCTAGAGTCTTAGTACACGGAATACGAATATACGCTTTAATTTCTAGGCTCTCTATTTTCTGGGTACTCTATTTTCTAGATACTTTAGTTTCTGAGTACTTGAATTTTATTTAGATGAGCCGCATGTCTTACTTTGTTAAAGCACGTTCATATTGCGGTAACAATTCACTCTTATAACGGATGAGTAATAAAATGGAACGGTTCAAACCGACGTGTTTGAAAAGACGACAATAAGAACCTTTAGAAAGGAGTATTTTATGATGAAGCGTAAAATGCAATCCAAACGTTTGAATAAAACAGTGTCAGCAAATCGCAGAAAACGCATGCTCGCCAATAACAAAAAGAAAATCATTTGGCGTAACCGCACGTACACACAGCTACTTTTGGATTAACCAGTCAGCAAACATCCCTCACGGTAAGTGTATTCATATATGGGTGTTTGCTAAATCTACCTGCTACTTTTTCAGCTTGTTTTCCGGCTTGCTCTCTAAATCCTGTTTCATCTGCTGTTTCTTTGCTTTTATTTCTTTACGTCTGCGTTTAAAAAATGTTTGCAACACCGCTTTGCATTCTGCTTCAAGCAGCCCATGTTCCACTTCTGCATAATGGTACGCTGCCTGGCTTTGAAAAAGATCCAATACTGTACCAGCCGCCCCCGCTTTGAGATCCGATGCGCCATACACGACTCGTTTGACTCTGCTATGTAAAAGCGCACCCGCGCACATTGGGCAAGGCTCTAACGTCACATATAAGGTTGTATCCAGCAGTCGATAGTTTTCGAGTACTTTACCCGCTTTGCGTAACACTTCAACCTCAGCATGAGCGGTAGCATCGTGCTGACCAATCGAGCGGTTCCAACCTTCTGAAATGATTTTTCCGTCCCTCACAAGAACGGCGCCAATCGGCACCTCTCCTTCACTTTCTGCCACCGCTGCTAGCTCTAGAGCTCGACGCATAAAACATTCATCTTGAGAAGAAAATAGAGAAACAGACACAAAAAACTCCGAAGTAAAAATCGTCAATTGGGTGTAAATATACAACCAGTTCGGAAGTGTACATTGATTTTACAGATAAGAAAAAGCCCGCAACAAGGATCGCGGGCTTTAGATAAAGGTTTTATTGAAGCCCCATACTTAAGTTAGGTCTTCTAGCATCGCTTACATTGCGTAAGTGTAAGGTGCATTGATACCCAGAGGAATACCTAGAGCCCAGTAACCTAGTAGGAAGATAGTCCAACCGATCAACATAGCAATAGAGAATGGCATCATAAGAGCCGCTAACGTACCAATACCTGTCGACTTAACATAGCGTTGGCAGTAAACAACCACAAGTGGGAAGAACACCATGAGTGGAGAAATGATGTTAGAAACAGAATCACCCACACGGTAAGCGGCTTGAGATAACTCAGGAGAGATACCAACAACCATCAGCATTGGAACTAGGATAGGACCAATTAACGCCCACTTAGCCGATGCAGAGCCCACAAGCAGGTTAACAAACGCAGTAAGCAGAATCATACCAACGATTGTCGCCTCACCAGCAAGATCCATCGCTTTTAGGCCTTCAGCGCCGTAAAGCGCAAGCATTGTACCGATGTTGGATTGACCGAATGCAGAAAGGAACTGAGCACAGAAGAACGACATCACAATGTAAGCGCCCATTGTAGACATCGTCTCTGACATTGACTTAATCACATCGTTATTGCTGTTGAACTTACCCGATACTCGGCCATAGACGATACCTGGGATAACAAACAGAACAAAGATCAGTGGCACGATAGACTTCATCAGAGGTGCAGAGAATGCAGTTAGCTCGCCTTCAGGAGAACGTAGCGCAGAATCTTCAGGCATCAATGCGAAAACGAGCGCTGCAATACCCGCAACCATTGCCCAGCCAGCCCAACGGAATGCTTTCGATTCAATCTCAGTGAACGTGCCCAGATCAGGTGCTTCTTCTGCATCTTCATCAACAGGCGTATTTGCAAGGCGTGGTTCAATGATTTTCTCTGTTACCCACCAACCGATACTAACGATTAAGAATGAAGAAAGACCAGTAAAGAAGATATTCGCTAATGGGTTAATAATATATTCAGGATCAAGAACTTGAGCTGCAGTTTGTGTGAAACCTGCTAATAGAGGGTCGATGCCTGAAGGAATAAAGTTTGCAGAAAAACCACCTGACACACCAGCAAATGCTGCTGCAATACCCGCTAGAGGGTGACGACCCGCTGCATGGAAGATAATACCGCCTAGTGGAATAACCAGTACATAACCGGCATCAGCTGCTGTATGAGATACGATAGCAACCAAAATTAGCATCGGTGTTAGAAGCTTAGCTGGCGTAAAGTTAAGCATTTTCTTAAGGCCGGTTTGAATAAAGCCTGAAGAATCTGCCACACCCACACCCAGCATCGCAACCAATACGATACCGAGAGGAGCAAAGCCAGTAAATGTCGTAACCATGTTCGCTAGAAAGCTAGCAAGAGCCTCACCCGTCAATAAGTTATTAACTTCGAGTGCATCGCCGGTACGTGGGTTAATAAGATCGAAAGATACGTTAGACAATAATGCCGATGATACCCAGACAATAACCAATGCCCAGAAAAACAAAATAGCAGGATCAGGTATTTTATTACCCGCGGTTTCTATAGCGTTTAAAAAGCGATCCATAGCTTTCGGCTTCGGCAATGGTGCTTGTTGTGTTGCTTGGTTACTCATGGTAACTCCGTCTGTTTGTGTGGTTGCTTTTAGACCTTTGTAGATAATATTGTTGGTCTATATATCACCACATATTCTATAAAATCCGCACCACAAAAGCACAAGATTCCATAATGTTTTTATTAAACAGAGGCATGTTTTGCAAAAACGCCATTAACGTGCAACATAATAAACACAAACTCACATACCAAAAAAAAACAAATTTGATACCCTTATGACATACATTGAACGAATCATTACCACCACAACCCACTATTGGTTTTGCCTATAGGTGGGATTATTGGGGTTTAGATGAATCAGTCAAACTCACTGTATTTAGAAATCATGGTTATTAGCTCAAGCTGTTTTTTTTGATTAAATCTATCGAGCCAATACGCCTTTAAGATGATTGAACTCACGGTGTCCGTAAGCAGTAATTCTGATTCACAGGTCAGTTGAATCGCTGAGGTAGCACTCTTTTCAACCATCGCATTGCACTCATTATGCACATCGTGGAAAGAGTAAGAATGACTCGCAGAAGAGACGCCTCGCTGACGAAAGCCCTCAAACTTTGTTTCCATTAAGTACAAAGCACCAAGACGATTTTTTGCTTCTTCAGCCTGACTCTCTACCATCGTTTGTAACTTCACTAAACCTAGTGATGAAATACCAATGAGGACAAAAGCAATCATCACCTCTATCAAGCTAAAACCTTGGTGTTTAGTGATCATTCCAGGATCCTTTTTTCCATTTCGGTTTGGTAGAGAAAACAAAGCTCGATGTGATATCACTGTTGTATTGGAGCCTCATTGAATCATAAAACAGAGCCATCTGCCCTTGGGTATCAAACATCATCCCCCCAGTGAACCTAAATGATCCAGATTGTAAGAACGTGGCATGCTTGGGGGTTAATAATGTCGACTCGCCATAGACCGTTTGAATCGGAACGGTAAAATTGGCATTAAGATCAGCAACGGATTCCGTTGAAAATCGGTCCCAATACGTCGGATCGGGTTGAAAATTCTCGTTAAAGTGAAAAATCACACCTTTTATCGATCCTGATCCTCGAATCGCAAATACCCCATTGTGGACAAGTAAGAATAAATACGTTCCCGAATGCGCACTTTGAATGTTCGTGATCTCATTAATTGCCGCTTGATTGAGTTCACAGCTTCCGTCTATCCATACTTTATTTGCCTGCCCTCGAACCAAATCGTCTTTAAACTGTTGAACACAATCTACGTCAGACCCAAGCATGGTGTAAGACATAAAACCATAGTCAGAATGGTCCCGTACCTTTTCCCAATCTCCACGTTCAAAATCAAACTCAGCCTTAAATGGATTGAGTGTTTCATTACGCTGAAGATCATTGCCTGCGTTGAACGAGACATAATTGCTTGAAGCATCACGCCATATCCCTGCTTTTAAAGAAGTACTCGTTTTATGGTTTCCTGCACAATCAGAACTGTTATCAAATCCAACGCTTGATTTGGGAATTGCAGAACCCACACCATGATTCAGTATACCTGCACTTGCCAATAAGCTATGACTCACGACCACCGCTATGCATTCATATTCGTTATCGCTGTTCCTTACACCAGGATCCGGGGGCGAGACCAATGTTGATCCATAGATAATGAGATCGGATGTCGACTTAATCGCCCCTGAGCCTGAATCACCAGAGAACGTGATACTCTTACTCACTTCTCGATGACCAAATTTCGCCGACAACCTTTCAGGATCATCATCTGTCGCTTTAAGATGCGCCAACCCCATCGCGGAACAGACCGTGTTTAAATTCGTCGGAATGGTACTGCTGTTGTTTAGCACGATAGCGCTAAACCCACACTCTAGCCCTCCTTCTGCTCGCCAGTGAGCGATACGAGCATCAATCTGGTTGTTAGCTACCTTTATTTGATAAAACACACCTCGATAAGAACTGAGTGCAAACGCTAACGCCCCAACCAAGAGCAGTGCAGTGACGACCAACGCTGCCGCCCCTTGTTGATTTTTCCTCATCGCCAATTCCTCTGCTTTATACCCATAGAAATCGACTGGTTATACCGCCCATCATGCAGCTCGGCTTCGAGGTAAATGTGGGTAAACAGGTTTTCAGCGCTACTGGTAACAAGTGGAGTGGTGGTTACCGCAAATGACACTACGTTTAGAATATTTTGATCGAGTAGATGAGTGCATCCTGTTAGCTCGGTTAGAGACGCTAGTGTCGCCTGTTTTCTTTCACATGCTTTCAATGAACCATTGTCCAACGTGTATTTCACATGCTGATACTGGCCTGTTTTAGAGTGATAATAAGCAAACCCCATGCTACTGCCACTCACAGCAATAGTAT
>NZ_JBNGCJ010000224.1:0-230 GCF_049974785.1 Vibrio genomosp. F10 str. 9ZD137 | reverse complement strand
CAACCATAACGGTCATGTGCGCAGCAACACTGGCAACGGGTACAACCGTACTGGATAACTCAGCACGAGAACCTGAGATTGTCGATACCGCTGATTTCCTAAATAAGCTGGGTGCTAAAATTACTGGTGCAGGTACCGATACCATCACTATTGAAGGTGTTGAGCGTCTTGGTGGCGGAAGCCACTCAGTTGTCGCCGATCGCATTGAAACCGGTACATTCTTAGTTGCA
>NZ_JBNGCJ010000223.1:0-1365 GCF_049974785.1 Vibrio genomosp. F10 str. 9ZD137 | reverse complement strand
CTAGGTTTTGTTGACGGCGTCGTCGGTCCGGTCCTAGTCCGGTCTTTCACCCTGATTTTAGGTCTATTGCCGTCGTCGTCGACGGGATAGCCACTCTAGATTTCCATCTGATTCCGCTAAACCATTCGCTAACCCAACTTCTCACCCTAACTCATAGCAGATTCGCCCTAGAACCACTCCTAGCGTTGAGATTACCGATTTCAGTATGAATACCAGTCCAGTGATTAGCATTCGTTTCTAGCTCTGAGGTTCACTGCTGCTGCCGACTAACCTAAATCACTTAAGAGATATCAGACCGATTACCACTGAGGGTAATCGGTCATCATTGTTCAACAGTCATCTGGTTCTAATCTTCGGTGCTGAGTCTCCTGACTGATCTCAGCTAGAACTCCATCTAGGTATCTCATTTATATCTATATAAATTACTGAATCTAATGGAACGGAATGTTGGTTATATTTTTGTTGGTTTAGTCAGGAAGTTTTTCTGGGGCTCTTAATTTGATGTTGAGTGGTATGTATTTAGCGCAGAATCGTGCCGTACAGATGAGAGAGGTTACTGATGGTTGATATCAGCCTGAGATAGGTTTACGGGTTCAGTGGTGATTAGGTGGAGTGTTTCACTGGTACTAATGGAATCGTGCTTACAGGAAGTAATCGAAGACCGGATATGGAAAGGGCTAGAAAAGATAAAGGCCCATGAATTTCTTCATGAGCCTTATCGGAATTTGGTGGCCCCTCCCAGATTTGAACTGGGGACCGAACGATTATGAGTCGTGCGCTCTAACCACTGAGCTAAGGGGCCGAATTAGGTGAACGATTATAGGGGAAGGAAACAAGCCTGTCTACCCACTGTAGTGGGCAATTGCGCTCAGTTTTTATCCACTTAAACCAATCAGATACAAAAAAGGTGAGCTTTCACTCACCTTTTCTTATATTGACGACGAATTACTCATCTAGGAAGCTGCGCAGTGTTTCTGAACGGCTAGGGTGACGAAGTTTACGCAAAGCTTTTGCTTCAATCTGACGGATACGCTCACGAGTAACATCGAATTGCTTACCCACTTCTTCAAGCGTGTGGTCCGTGTTCATGTCGATACCAAAACGCATACGCAGAACTTTTGCTTCACGAGGTGTTAAACCTGCAAGCACGTCTTTTGTTGCGCCACGTAGACTGGTTGATGTGGCTGAGTCTAGTGGTAGCTCCAGAGTGGTATCTTCAATGAAGTCACCTAGGTGCGAATCTTCGTCGTCACCGATTGGTGTTTCCATAGAGATTGGCTCTTTAGCAATCTTCAGTACTTTTCGGATCTTGTCTTCAGGCATTTGCATGCGCTCAGCAAGTTCTTCCGGTAACGGCTCACGGCC
>NZ_JBNGCJ010000222.1:0-2570 GCF_049974785.1 Vibrio genomosp. F10 str. 9ZD137 | reverse complement strand
TTAGAATTTTTGATTGTAGAATAAATAAGATAAGTGTCGAATAGGTAGAACATAAAGAAAAACCCCGAGAGCTTGCGCTCGTCGGGGTCTATAGTCTTACTCGCAGCAATCCGGCTACTATAGGTGCTCCATGCATCTAATCCTTGATAGTGTGCTGTAATCCTTCAGCGTATTCCTTTCGTCGCCATCCTAGCGGTGTCCATGACCTTATCCTGGTCTGCCAACAATCCTCGTTAGCGCGCTTCACTTATTCCTTGAGCGGTGTCCCTTACATCATCCTGATGTTCAGTCCTTGCCTCATCCAGAGGTGTCCATTGTCTTTCCATAGTAGTAACCATCCTAGTTACTATTGCGTCCATTCAATGTCCATTTCGCTATCCTTGCCGACTACTCATCCTGAATAATCGAATCTTCATCCTGAAGATAACCTAGTCCTTGGAGTATCCTGTTCCGTGTCAGAATCCTTCCGACAGAGTTAATATTACGCTTTCTCTGATTCTCATCAACGTGGCGATCAGAGATTTATCGATGGAAACCCTGGCTAATAAAAGTACGTATCATTAATAATCAAGGGCTTATCATAATTTTGGTGATTATCTCTCGCTGATAAAGCGATATTGACTTACCTTGTTGTAAGAGATCTCTTACAATCTGGGTAGGCGATAGCTGCAAAATTGATATTGAATTTTAATTCACATAAAGAGCATATCTAATTATTTTCACAGGTCGTGGCACTGAGCGTGATGAGGATCACTTCATAAACCCATCCCGACTAGACGGCCAAATAGAGGAGTAAAGAGGCGGTTAAACCGATGGCTAAGTGTTGCACTCGAGCCTACAGCGCATAGAAAAAGAGAAGCGACACCAATACGGTCGCTTCTCTTATTTCGAGATCTAAATGATATCTCATTTCGTTATGTGCTTAGTTTTTTGCTTGCTGCTTTCTTTTTTGGTTAAAGCGATAGGCGTCAAACGTGAATATCAATAATGCCCCCCAAATAAAGGCGAAGGTGACCACTTTATCTTGGGTGAATTCTTCCCCATAAATAAGCACGGCCAGCAGCAACATTAAGCTTGGCCCGATGTATTGGAAAAAACCCAAAGTAGAAAGTTTGAGGCGAGTCGCTGCGCCTGTAAAGCAAAGCAATGGCAAGGTCGTGACGATACCGGCCGACAGGAGTAAGAGATTGAGATTGATATCGTTGTTGCTGAAATTCGATGTAGAAGAGTCAGCAATAAACATCAAATAGATCAATGCTAGGGGAATGAGTAACAGTGTTTCAATAAACAAACCGGTTTGAGCATCGACGCTGACTTTTTTGCGCATTAGCCCATAGAGGCCGAAACTGATGGCAAGGCTGATGGCAATAATGGGAACCGATCCAAAGGCGATCAGTTGTACAATAACGGCACAGGCTGCAAATGCGACCGCGAACCACTGCAACTTACGCAGTCTTTCACCAAGAAAAAGCATGCCAAAAAGAACATTAATCAATGGATTAATGTAATAGCCTAAACTGGCATCGAGCATTTTGTTGGCATTAACCGCCCAGATAAAGATAAGCCAATTCAACCCAATAACAATTGACGTAGAGAGCAGGTACATCATTTTTTTCTTTGATCTCATGACGTCTCGTACATCACGCCAGCGTCGGCCAACGTGCAGCAAACCGGCCAACAAGAAAAATGACCAAATCACACGATGGCTCAGAATTTCCATCGCCGAGACACCGTCCAATAACTTGAAGTAAATCGGTGCGATGCCCCACATTGTGTAGGCACCAATGGCGAAGATAACGCCTTGTCGGGTTCTTTGCTGTTCTTCTATCGTCATGAACGGTCGCTTATTTATTTTGTGAGCTATGGAAGATCAGCAGTATACGAGTTGGCTAGGTATTAGCCTAACGAATATTGCGGTTTAATTCCTCAGCGTTCCCCACTACAATGTCGGTCCAAAAGCCAAACCTCGCGGCTTGATTCGACCCATATTTGAGATATTTAATGACCTCGACCTTGCTTGCACAACAATCTGAAGCATCGCCACAAACTATCCTAGAAGATGTGTTTGGCTACCAACACTTTCGTCAAGGGCAGTTAGAAGTGATAGAAGCTTCTTTGTCTGGCCAAGATAGCGTGGTCATTATGCCGACGGGTGGAGGCAAGTCGCTCTGCTATCAAATACCGGCACTTGTTCACACTGGGTTGACTTTGGTGATATCGCCACTGATCTCACTCATGAAAGATCAGGTCGATCAGCTTAAGGCCGATGGGGTTGCGGCTGAATGTGTTAACTCTACTATGTCGAGAGAAGCACTCATTAGTGTTTACAATCGCATGCGCAGTGGCGACCTAAAATTGGTCTATGTGTCGCCTGAACGTGTCTTGATGCATGATTTCATTGAACGCTTACAAAATATCAATCTCTCCATGATTGCCGTCGATGAAGCACATTGTATTTCTCAGTGGGGTCATGATTTCCGCCCTGAATACGCGGCGATAGGGCAGCTGAAAAACTACTTTCCTCATGTGCCTTTTATGGCGTTAACGGCAACCAGATCGGAAGAGCGGTT
>NZ_JBNGCJ010000221.1:0-15631 GCF_049974785.1 Vibrio genomosp. F10 str. 9ZD137 | reverse complement strand
GCGCAGTCGGCACCGACATTACCTTAAAAGTGCTGGACACAATACTTAATGGCCATCCATCTAAAATCGGCCGGTTTGTTGTGCTTGATGCGACAGGCACGGTTGTCGCAGATAGCCAAGGCGCTTTAAAAGACAAAACGGACGCGGTTTCTCAAAGAGAAGTACTTTCTTTGGTCAACATAGGAGAGGCTCATCAAATCCCGGCGGAACAAATTCAAAACGTGGATGGCGGTTATTGGATTTCTTACTCGCTTGAGCATACGCCTTGGAATCTCGTGCTAGAGATACCGGACGCCAATATCGATGGCTATATTCTCAAAGCCATTTTACCTTACCTTATCATGGGGATGTTGTTTGCAGCCCTACTGCTATTTGTTGTGTTATATCAGCACTGGAACTTTAGTCAGCCCGCTTTGAGACTGGCCCAATTTGTAGAAGAAATTCCTGAGACCAAAGATATTTCAATTCCAAACATTCCTAGCCGATGGAGACATTGGTTTGAAAGTGTCGCCCGAACAGAAACAGACCGTAGGCTGCATCTATCGACCATTGAACAACAGACACAGCTCCTAGAGCAACGAGTCAATGAACGCACCATTGAACTACAAGAAGCCCTCAAGACTTTAAAATCGACACAAGATGAACTCATTCATTCAGAGAAATTGGCTGGCCTTGGGTCTCTGGTCGCAGGGATAGCCCATGAATTGAACACCCCCATAGGTAATGCGCTGTTGGTCGCCAGCTCTATCAAAGATTTTAATAACGATTTTATCGAATCAACCAAAGAAGGATTAAGAAAATCGGTATTGGATCAGTATCTATCTCAAAGTGCTGAATCCGCAAGCAGCATTGAACATAATCTACGGCGAGCCGCGGAACTGATTACCAGCTTTAAGCAAGTCGCCATTGACCAAACCAGTGATCAACGTCGTAAGTTCAATTTGGCTGAAATACTCCATGAGTTGCGTATTACAATGACACCAACGTTATCACGCGAGCAAATACAGTTAGAGGAACAGCTGTCTGACTCCATCGTAATGGACAACTATCCTGGGCCTTTAACTCAAGTTATGATGAATCTGTTATCTAACGCTATCACTCATGCTTTTGATAATCAGACAACAAAACTTGTCACCATCACCTGTTCTCTCGTTGATGAGCACTTTGCAATGATTGAACTGATTGATAACGGACAAGGCATTGAACCAGAGCACTTACCCAAGATTTTTGACCCTTTCTTTACCACCCGCCTCGGGGCTGGGGGATCGGGATTGGGACTTAATATTTCCTACAACATTGTCACAGGGTTACTCGGCGGTGAACTCACGGTAACGAGTGTTAAGGGAGAAGGAGCCAAATTCACGCTTAGAATTCCTTTAATTGCGCCGCCTGAAAGTAAATAAGGGTTTGGTAAGATCCACCAAAGTTCGCGCTCTTACTGGTTCGTACGCCAATTAAAGGGCTGTAGAAGGTGGATTTATCCGATTTTGTTAGCATAGAGTCGCCAATGACAAATTGAATTACGCTGCAATGGCTTTATTTGCTCTGCCCTAAACGATAAACTATCGCCAATTTGATTAAGTTGGATAAATCATGGCAAAGTTAACGCTACAAGAGCAAATGCTAAAAGCAGGCTTAGTAAACGAAAAGAAACTCAAAAAAGCCAAAAAAGGCGCTAAAAAATCACGAGTTCAAGCGCGTGAAGCAAAAGAAGCGGTTGAAGCCAATAAACTTGCACAGCAAGAGCGTGATAAAGAGCTGAATCAACAGCGCAAAGAGCAACAATTGAGTAAAGAACTCAAAGCTCAAGTGAAGCAGCTGATTGAAATGAACAAACTGGACCTGAAAGGCGACATCAAATACAACTTTACCGATGGCACACTGGTTAAGTCTCTTTATGTTGACTCTTTAGTTCGTGAGCAAATCATCAAAGGCATTCTCGCGATTGCTCGTTACAGTGAAAGCTACGCCGTGATCCCAGCAGGTGTTGCTGATAAAATTGCTCTGCGAGATCAAGAAACGATCATCGAAAACAACACCTCTGATGAAGAAACACTAGCAGAAGATGACCCATACGCAGATTTCGTCGTACCTGATGATTTAATGTGGTAGTGCCATTTACTCATTAATGAAAAAAGCCTAATGATCTTACTTCATCATTAGGCTTTTTCCATATAATACACATTGTCACTACCCAAGCCGATTTTAATACCAATCACAGTAAGAAAGTGATCAAAAATAGCTTAAAACAGTTCTACGTCTCCACCCGTATCCTCTCTCGGCGCTTCTTCGCTAGGGACCGTGAGCATATCTGCGTTCTCTATTTTTAATACCAAATCTTCTAATACACTTTGCATATTCGTCAGCTCTTTTTTTGCAAACGCCATTCTTTTTAGCCCTGATTCGAACAATGCTGACAACGCTTCTTCCTGCTCATAAGAGAGCCCCAAAAAGTGAAAACTACTATTGAGCTCTTGCTGTGACTCACTGAGGTTTTCCGCGGATATAGCATCAAAATCGTTGATTCGCATTGATACTTGCTGAGCAGTGTTAGCGATGTCTTTTACAATATCTAACATCATGTTTTGACGCCTGATATCTTGGTACTTCGCTTCTAGGCCTTCAATAACAAACGCATAGATGTCTCGAATTTGCCCGACAAAACGTTCATCGCCTTCAGGGAGGTTTTTTATCAAAATTGCACAATTTTTGTCATTGAATATGAGACGATTGCCAAATTGGAAAACCCGACCTTTAGTATGTAAAAGGTCAAAGATATTGCGTTCGATCGGGTTCACTACACCACTGACATTATCAAAATAATGGTCCTGCTCATCTCGAACCACCATGGAAGCATGTAAACCTTGTGCACTCGCTGTTTGAAAAACCGTAAAGCTCAGTTGCTCAATATGCTGACAGTAGGATAGGTTTCTAAAAAACTGGACAACCAGACCATGCTGGCTCGCTTCTTTCATAAACTCTGTCGATGCGGATTTCGCTTCATCATAGTCCGACAACAGCTGTCTTTTCTCTATCAGATACTTATCAATAACATGGAGCTTAGCCATCAACTCCTCATGGGCAAAAGGGCGAACTAGCACTTCAGTAGCACCCGCTTGATAGACTTTGAGTCGCTCCTGTATTGATGTGTTTTCAGTAATAAATACAACGGCAAAATCATCGTAATGATTTAGGCTTTTTAGGTTGTTATAAAACTCAATCGTAGATTCGTTATTTAGGTGTGTGTCTAGCAGCACGATATTGGGCTGATACGTTTCAATCAGATCTTGCGCTCGGTTAAAGTTAAAGGCGACCTCAACGCTATAGGTGCCTTTTAGCTGTTCAACCATCGTATTACAAAATTCCGTGTCTGATTCAATGATCAACAATTTTCGAGAATCAACCATTTCTCCTCCTATTCCAACTGAACCACTCAATATCTCTTTTATAAAGCGAGATTTATTTCATACTTTGAGTGTAGCAGTTAGTTAGAAAAAGCTCGGGTTTACGGGATCAAAGAAGAAATTGACGAAATTTAACCGTCTTAGTGGGTACTCTCCTAGTAGTTACAGTCTGAGTGGCTACAGTTAAAGGTAAACTAGGGCGTGTTGATCTTTCGCGGTTAAATGTTGTTCGAGATTAAATCGTTTCAGGCACGGCAAGAACTATGACGCCTAGTCAGAACTGGAAAAACTTATAGGATGAGTGCGTCTCATTGAATAGCACACAGTACTCCATCTGATGGTAAATCGTTGTTACAATGAGTTTACTGTCACTTACTTTAGGCTCAGCTATGACCAACAAAACGTATTTATTACTGCTGTCTTTACTTCTGTCTATTAGCACCTTTTCCTCATTGGCTTCAGAAAGAGCACACCAAGGTTGGGAGAAAATAAAACAAGGTTCTATGCTCATTGATGTTCGAACCCCAGAAGAGTATGAACAAGGCCACCTAGATAACGCTCAACTTCATCCTCTGCAAGACATAGAGTCATGGTCTGAGTCTATTGCTAAAGACACGCCAATTGTCTTGTACTGCCGAAGTGGTCGCCGCTCAGGGGCTGCATTAGAGCAATTGAAACAAAAAGGGTTCACCCATGTTCACAATGCTGGTGGGTACTCCGAAATGTTGCAAAGCTCACAATAGGTAATATCTTATTAGACAAACGACTCAGCCCACATCGCAGAAGCAACCACCTACCCCCCTCCAGATATCCAATTAACCCCAGATAACCAATTAACCTCAAAGGGAATCTGGGGGTACGTTTCACTATAGTCGTTGGCGATCAATGCTTGGTGATACCGACCGCTACGATCACCAAGTTAAAGATGATTAGTTCACTCAAGCGGGTGAAGCTTATGGTAAAGGTTTAGAATCTCTACTAGGTTTAAAGAAGTTATCTGAACCTTTCATAATAATAAAATGAAGGTGATTCACTCGCCTCCATCCAACTCAAGCTAGGTACTGCCATGAAAACAATAACGTTCTTTAAATTATTCGATACCTCTGAGCTGTTTATTTTTTACTAACAGCATAACCAACACTGCGCGTTCACACAGCGGCGAGCTTGTTGCTTTATTTTACTCAGCAGAGGAACGCTAAATAATATCTATGTAACCTCCTATTCATTTGGTTAACCCAATTCTGCAATAAATGCTGATTAGCATGACTTGTAAATGGTTATCACAATTTTGAAAAATGAATTGAGGCGATATGAGAATCACTGTTGTTGGCTCGGGTTATGTCGGTCTATCGAATGCGGTACTACTGGCGAAAAAAAATCTCGTTACGTTGCTGGATATTGATGAGGAAAAAATAGAGAAAATTCAACATGGGATCAGTCCAATCGC
Source organism: Vibrio genomosp. F10 str. 9ZD137 (assembly GCF_049974785.1). Taxonomy (NCBI): domain Bacteria; kingdom Pseudomonadati; phylum Pseudomonadota; class Gammaproteobacteria; order Vibrionales; family Vibrionaceae; genus Vibrio; species Vibrio genomosp. F10. The sequence continues at coordinate 10,780 of NZ_JBNGCJ010000221.1, read as the reverse complement.
AGATCCCGAAATAGAAGATCATCTCTCTAATCATTTTCTTTCTCTGTCTGCGACTACTGATATTTATCACGCTTACTGTGATGCTAACTATGTCATCGTCGCGACACCCACCAATTATGACGTCTCCACTAACGCCTTTGATACCAGTAGTGTCGAGTCTGTCATTCAGCAAGTCACCACCATTAACCCTTCAGCAACCATTGTCGTTAAATCCACCGTGCCCGTCGGATTTACCAAGCAAATATCCGATAAACTTGGTGTAGCGAGTGTTCTTTTTTCGCCAGAGTTTCTTCGCGAGGGTCGAGCCCTTCACGATAATCTTTACCCTTCACGCATTATTGTGGGTGAGCAAAGCCAGCGTGCCCATGCGTTCGCAGAATTAATGCAAGCCGCAGCGATGAAAAAAGACATCGACATCGTATTAACGAACTCTACTGAAGCGGAAGCCGTGAAACTGTTTTCTAACACTTATTTAGCCATGCGTGTTGCATTTTTTAATGAACTGGATTCTTACGCAGAAAGCCATGACCTGAATAGTCGACAGATTATTGATGGGGTCAGCTTGGACCCTAGAATTGGGGGGCACTACAACAACCCCTCTTTTGGTTACGGAGGCTACTGCTTACCCAAAGATACCAAGCAAATTCTCGCTAACTACCATGACGTGCCTAACAAACTGATTCAGGCGATTGTTGATGCGAATAGTACTCGAAAAGATTTTGTGACTAACGCCATTTTAAAACGCCAGCCAAAAACCGTTGGTATCTATCGCTTAATTATGAAAGCCGACTCAGATAATTTTAGAGCTTCTTCGATAAAAGGAATCATGAGACGTTTGGTTAAAAAAGGAATAGAAGTCATTGTCTATGAACCGCTTCTAGACCAAGAAGATATATATAACTGCTCCGTTGAACCTAGCCTGGCATGCTTTAAAGACCGAGCTGATATCATCGTTACCAACCGTATGGCTGATGAACTGAACGACGTAAGTGATATTGTTTATTCTCGTGATATCTTCGGCAACGACGAATAGCTTGCTATATCAGTCGCTAAGCCAAAGTTTCACTTAGCTGCCTGAATTGCCGAGGAGGGAGGATTAAACTAGTGCCTTTCTGATCATAGACTCTAATGCTTGAGGTTTGGTTGTTGGCGCAAAACGTTTGATGGGTTGCCCATCCTTTCCAATAAGAAACTTGGTGAAATTCCATTTTATTCGATCACCGAACAGACCCGGTAATTGCTTTTTTAGATAACCAAATACTGGGTGCGTGTTGTCACCGTTCACTTCAATTTTTTCACTAATAATGAAATCGACACCGTAGTTAATCAGGCATCCTCCTTCAATCTCAGTTGCGCTGCCTGGTTCTTGCTGACCGAATTGATTGCATGGACAGCCTAGAATTACTAATCCTTTCGCTGAATACTGCTCATGCAACTGTTGTAGCCCTTCGTATTGCGGCGTTAAACCACACTGACTTGCCGTATTCACAACAAGAACAACCTTTCCCTCAAGTTCGTTCATTTTGATTTCAGTGCCTTGCAAGGTATTGATCGACAGTTGATAAAAATCACTCATGTGGCATTCCTTTGTATCGAGTTTTCGAGAAGCATCAATATATCGTGCTCATTTTCATCATGCAATAAACACCCAGCAGGTATGGTGTTGATAAACGGCAACATAAACCTTCAATATGGCCCATTTACAACGTATATCTTACCCAATCCTCCATCATGTTCAGAGTATCTTTCAGAAAAAGGAAACAAGATATTTAGATAAAATAAACGTTGAATCACATTAACTTGAAAATTATTATCATACTTTATTTTGATAACAATTTGTTATAAAGGGTAGCCACCATGCTTAATCCAACCTGGTTGAAAACTTTCCGAACTCTGATTGACGTCGGTCACTTTACTCAAACCGCAGAAACACTCCACATGACTCAGCCAGGTGTCAGCCAACATATCAAAAAGCTTGAGTCAGCATGTAAACATTCGTTAATTAAGCGAGAAGGAAAAAGCTTTGAGCTGACAGAACAAGGAAGAATGGTGTATCAATACGCACTCACATTGGCCAATAATGAGGCGATGCTGGTTGAAAGCCTGAGCTTTGATAATCCATTTTCAGGTCAATGTAAGATTGCATGTTCGGGTTCGCTGGCGTTACGTCTATACCCCGAACTCATCACGTTGCAGCAGACGCACTCCGACTTGAGTATTCACCTTGAAGCCGCACCAAATCACAAGATCTTGAATGATTTACAAACGGGCGTGATCGACCTAGGCATCGTTACTCACATTCCAACAGGGAGCCTTTTCCAGAGTAAAACCATTGGTAACGAGACCTTATGTTTGGTCTTACCTCGGTCATTCGACAATGAAAGAATAACCGCAGAAAAACTGATCGAATGTGGACTCATCAGCCACCCTGATGCTAATCACTACTTATCACTTTACTTTGATTTATGCGGCGATAAAGAGCTAGAAAATATTAATCTGGATGACATTCCACATTCTGGTCATATAAACCAACTTAGCCAGATTCTCCTTCCGGTAGCTAAAGGGATTGGATTTACGGTTATTCCTCAAGGCGCAATCGACAGTTTTCAAGAAAAAGAACAGCTGCATATTGTTTCGACCCAGTCCCCAGTCAATGAAACGTTATACATGGTACAAAAACGTCACAGAAACCTGCCCGCACGTTATGACACGATCGCCGACTTACTTGATCAAACGCTTTCATCAAACACTTTCAGTAAACCGAGATAGAGGATCTTAAAGAAAAGGCAGGGGATAAATAAGTGGTTAAGCCGTGCATGCTCTTAATTTAGCGAAGTGCACGGGATAATTTTGGCGAATGTGTCGCTGCTCTCTAACCATATCTTTAAAGCTAGGGCCTTTGGACAATAGAATAATCACTTCGTTTTTGTCTAGGCGCAGTACTTCGCCTTCAATCCTGATTTCACTGTCATCATGTAGGTTTAGGGTACCCGATAAATCTAGCCCATGGTGTACTGCAACAGGATCATCAATGACGAAACGAATGCCTTTCTCAGACACTTCAGTCACATGGAAAAGACGTTCATGAATCCTTATGATCGGCCTCGCTCGTTTTGGGTACTTTAGCCGATAATACTGGCGCTTTTGCTCTGGATTTTCACTCATATGACAACCACTCCATTCTACTTCTTATCCCTAACTATGTGAGTAATGCATCCACATATGAATTAATCTATCTATTATTCTTATACTATGGTTTCGACCTATCACCGTTTAACTTTAGCATAATGGACCCAGACTATCCAAAATACGCCGAATAGTTGGATTCAACATTTCCTAGCGCTAATTAATGAATCTGTTGGCTCTACCGTTATCATCTGTTCCGCTTTATTTTTGCGAATAGAATGACTTTCTCAATTTTTGTCCACTCTATTACTTTTTGATTCTACGACCGTTTTTTTCGATTCTTTTAAAAGCACGAAAAAAGTCTCAGAATTAGGGCGAAATCGGTTTGACGCTCATGTGATTAGCTTCTAAATTTTGTTATTAAGTCTGTTAACTAGGAGGTCATTGAGGATGAAAAGAGCAAGCACTGCATATCGATTACAACTCATAAAAGAGGTGGCGACACGAAAGCAACGTGAACTTTCCAACGACGTAATGGCTAACTATATTCAGCACCTACTGAACGATGGCTCCCACAATGAAGAATGTGTCGAAAGGAATCACCGATTTAGCGGCAGTCATTTTGATGAAAGTGCCGGGGGATGGGTTAGTGATACCTGGGGGCTAAAATAAGTGGGATCCTATTACGCCGCCTGGATGTTATAAACAAGCTTCTATAAATAAGAGCTTGGAAACAAGTTATTGTAAATAATGGTGTGCGGCGTTACTTCTCTTCTGTCATTCTTTCCTCAAAACACCAAGTATTCCGATTAAAACAGATCTTGCTGAGGGTCACTTGCTTCAATATCAGGTGATTGATCATGTTTTCCTTGCGACATTTTTCGTCGGTACCGTTGTCGACACAATTTTATAACATGAAGCTGCTGTGCCGTTGTCATCGATAACCAGTTAAAACGCTCCTCGCGATTTCGCATGCAGCCTTGACAATACCCTTTTTCATCAGTGAGACAGACTCTTACACAAGGGCTTGGTACAGTAAAGAATTCTAATTGTTCCAAATCAACCCCCTTAAGTCTCTATAATTCAATATGTTAGTTAATAATTATTAAGAGCGTGTTTTAAATTAGCAAAACTGTGACGCAGAGTAAACTATGACTTAGTTCTGACAAAAACACTGTTTTATTAACTATACTTTTTTGCATTCTTAGACCGAATAGCACATTGCTTGGTCATATTTCAGTTCGGAGTTTTATATTATGAAGCTTAGTTTAAAAACGCTCGTTGTTGCTATTTCTGTTCCAGTATTGTTGGCTGCCTGTACAAATGTCAGCGAGGAAGGACAAGTCATCACTCCTAAAGATCTACAGCACCACAACTGGGAACTTGTCCAAATCGATGGTCAAAACATTGTTAAAGATAACGACAATCGACCTGTGCGCTTAGAAGTTGGGGAGAACATGACGGCTAACGGACACGCTGGCTGCAACAATTTCTTTGGACAAGCTGAATTAAACGAAAACCAGTTCCGTATTGAAAAAATGGGCATGACAATGAAAATGTGTGATGACGTTTCAATGAACACCGAAATGGTCATGTCTCAAGTGCTTACCGACTGGAGCAATATGACTCTAACAAAAGACAGCCTAGTACTTGAAAATGATGCACACACGTTAACGTTCACGCTGCGCGACTGGGTAAACTAAACCCGACTTATATACATAAATGTACTCGCTCAAACAAAAGAACGGTTCGCCGTTCTTTTTTCGTATTAGAAGTCTACTTAGTAACGCTTTCGCTTCGCACGTTAGCGCTTTTCACGAACTTTAAAAAAACCCATCACTGATTGTAATCGTTGTGCCTGCGTACTCATTTCATTTGACGTGGAAGAAAGCTGAACTGAGCTTGAAGCATTCTGTTCAGTAATGACCGTGAGTTGTTTCATGGCATCGTTGATCTGCTCGATCCCTGCTGATTGCTCATCGGAAGCGTGATTGATTTCTTGAACTAAACCGGATGTTTTGTTGATCGAAGGGACAATTTGCTCCAACAACCGTCCTGCTGTTTCAGCCAAAATAACACTGTCAGATGCAACGTCTCCGATTTCTTGGGCTGCTCTTTGGCTCCGTTCAGCTAACTTTCTCACTTCTGCTGCCACGACCGAAAACCCTTTACCATGTTCCCCCGCTCTGGCGGCTTCAATCGTTGCGTTCAATGCCAGTAGATTCGTTTGGTAAGCGATATCATCGATGATGCTTATTCTATCCGCTATTTTTTTCATCGCGATTACCGTTTGCTCAACCGCGACTTTCCCCTCTTGCGCTTCAAAGGTCGCTTTAGAGGCCATATCATCCGTTACCTTGGCATTTTGAGTGTTCAATTTAATCAAAGCAGTCATGTCTTCCATTGAGTCTCTCGTTTGCTCAACACTGGAAGCCTGAGTCACAGAAGAACGGCTCATCGAGTATGCTGTTGCGCTCACCTTTTCTGATGCACTGGCTAAGCTGTTTGATGTACTTCTTACTTCACCAATGATGCCTGAGAGTTGTTGTACCATATGCTTCATCGCTTTGAGCAATTGTCCTGTCTCATCTTCGCTGTCAATTGAAATGTTTGACGTTAAATCCCCTTTAGCGAGTCGATTAGCAATCAATACGGCTTTTCGAACAGGAACCGTAATTATTTTCGTAATAATAGTGGCAAGAATAGCGCCCAAAAATACCGCGATGAAGCTAATTGCGATAACAAATGCTTTTGATTGATCATTTGAGGTCTGTAACCGAGGGCCTAGCAAATCTTGCCTCTCTTTAATGGCGAGTTTGAAACCTTCTATGAGTTTGGCGGATTGTTCTCCTACCAAATCTAGCTTTTCACTCTTTAATCGATTTCGTTCCTCAATAACCGAAACAAGCTCATTAAAAGCGATTATATATTGCCCATTGAGTACCGTTGCCTTGTCAATGATGGCACGATGCCTTGGGTTATTGGTTTGATGTGTTATTTGACCGAATGTGTGTAAATAGTGTTTAAATTCATTTTGCACCCGAACGACATCTTTTGAGTCATTACCATTGAGGAATTGACTCACATACAGCCTAGCCAACAGAAGATGGCGCATTGATTGCGAAACATCGTAGGCCTCATCCATATTACCGTCTTCTTTACTGCCAACGAGTAATGCCGTGATGTGTGTTTCGATCTCTGGGCCAAGTTTGTTAAGCGTTTCATGCACTAAAACATGTCGACGCTCAATTTTCTCGATAATTTGATTGAAGGTGACGTCATAAGCCTGTAAATGCTTTTCTACACGCTCAAAAATGGCCTTATCTTCTTTGGTTAAAGCTTCATTCTGAGCTTCGACCATTAAACCGGTTAATGTATCAAAACGAGTTTGCTGCTCATCTAAAAACAGCTCATCTGAACTATCAATGTATTTTAACGCCGCTAAACGTACACTTAATAAATTAGCTTGTACTCGGCCTGCATTATTGGTGTTTCTAGCCAGTGAACGATAATCTTCGAACCCCGATGAAGCGGTTTGAAGCGCATTAAAAGCAAGATATGCCGTGATCATCAGAAGCAGTAAGACTGATGCAAAACCAAGCCCTAGCCGCATTCCAATCTTCATATTTCTAAACATTAAAACCACCCCACTGAGAGCAGAACTTGATCCTCATTAACCTTATGTCCCTGTAGAGCAGCGACTAAAAGGGAAATCCCTCAGTTTTAAAAAGAATACCTGAATGACAGGTATTCATTGACAAAACGGGCTGATTTCACGCTCTATTCAATACCTCTGTACTACAACAATATTAGAACGATCCTAGGCAATTGCATGGTTTAAAGAGGTTTAAAGTAAATATTGACCACAAAAGACGCGGCCATTACAGAACAAAATGCCTGGTTCTTGCTGGCACTTGGCCACACTTTTCATTTAATTCTATCTTTACTGTAATCTTTTTTGCTCTTTACGGGTCTCTAGAAACATCGCCTACACACCCTAATTCATTAACTGGGCTGTTCTGGATGCATTTATGACAATCATTAAGTAAATAGTATTGATAAATGAATGAGATAGATTAGTATTTCTAGTTAATGGAACATAAAAACTTCACTGGTATTATTTAACATGGATAAGGTTATGAAGACGCTACTTAGTACGATGTTACTAACGACGGCCACATTGGCAACTCAAGCTCTGGCAACGGATTGGACAACGATTGAATCCCAAGCAAAAGGGCAAACGGTCTATTTCCATGCTTGGGGTGGAAGTCAAGAGATCAACCGCTATATTCAATGGGCGGGATCAGAGCTTGCCGAACAATATGACGTTACACTGAAACACGTTAAAGTGACCGATATTGCTGAAACAACAACGCGACTGATTGCGGAAAAAGCCGCAGGAAAAAACGAAGGCGGCAGTGTCGATATTGTCTGGATCAATGGAGAGAACTTCAAATCCATGAAAGACAACCAACTTCTATTTGGTCCTTTCACGCAATCACTGCCGAATTGGCAATATGTCGATAAGTCACTGCCCATTGATGTGGACTTTTCAGAGCCAACACTTGGATTGGAAGCCCCTTGGGGTGTTGGTCAGCTGGTCTTTATTCATGACAGCAAGACATTAAACAACCCACCTAAATCCTTTGCTGAGATGCTCAATTACGCAAAAGCATTCCCTAATAAGGTCAGTTATCCTCGCCCACCTGAATTCCACGGGACAAGCTTTCTTAAAGCACTGCTCATCGAGTTGACCGATAATGATCCTTCGCTAGCAAAACCGGTTTCCGAGAGTGATTTTAATGCCGTCACGGAATCTCTTTGGTCCTATCTCAACGAATTACACACTGTCGCTTGGCGTGGAGGAAGACAATTTCCAGCGGGTACAACGGAAACCATTCAATTGTTAGATGACGGCCAACTGGATTTAGCGATCAGCTTCAACCCGAATTCCGTCTTTTCTTCTCAAGCTAGCGGTAAACTCGCGATGTCGACCAAAGCCTATGCCATGGACGCTGGAGCCCTTTCTAACATCCATTTCCTTGCGATCCCATGGAACTCAAGTGCGAATGCTGGCGCGCAAGTCGCGATTAACTTTTTACTAAGTCCTGAAGCTCAATCTCGAAAAGGGGATTTGTCGGTATGGGGGGATCCATCCGTATTGAGCAGCCAGTACCTAACAGGTAGTGCCAAAAACACGCAGCAGTTTAAGTCCGTCTCTGAACCTCACCCTAGTTGGCAAGCAGCTCTTGAAAAAGCTTGGCTTGAACGCTACGGAAACTGATTCTAGATGTTGAGAGCGCTGTACCCTTTCATTATCCTGATCTGTTTTATTCCGACTATCCCTGGGGTAGTCGGTGTGATCGCTTCGTCTTTAAGCTATATACCGCCGATAAACATGCACACCCTCTCTTTTCTTGGGTTTCGGTGGGCGTTTGAATGGCAAGGTGTCTGGCAGTCCATCGGGCTCTCTTTGTTTTCAGCACTGGCCAGTAGTTATCTTGCTGCATTGCTTTCTTTTGCAATCTTATTATCTTGTTGGGGAAAGCGGTTATGGAATAAGATTGAGTTAGCACTATCACCGCTACTCGCTCTTCCCCACGTTGCTTTTGCGATTGGCTTTGCTTTTCTTTTCGCTCCAACAGGTCTTATTTCTCGAGTGCTGTTCAATTCTGTTGGCTATGACGTGAATCAGCAAACGGTCAATGATCTTCCTTTGTTAGTGAACGACCCTTATGCCATTGGTCTTGTGGTTATGCTTGCTCTAAAAGAAATTCCTTTCTTATTACTAATGAGCATGTCGATACTCAAGCAAATGAATGTTGCCCAACTAGAAAAAGTGACCGCTTCGTTGGGGTATAACCGGTCTCAAACATGGTGGAAGTGCATTTTCCCCCAGTGGATTAGGAAAATGCGCTTTCCCTTACTGGCGGTGCTTGCTTACAGTTTATCGGTTGTTGATATTGCTCTGATCATTGGCCCGACTAACCCACCTACCTTTGCCGTACTGGTTTGGCAATGGTTTAGTGACCCAGACTTAACGTTGCTTCCTCGTGCAGCCGCGGGCGCCATGGTTCTGTTTCTCTTAGCGTCCTTATTAATGGGGTTTGCTCGCTTATTTGAATGGGTATTCATTCAGAGGCTTCGAGGTTGGCAGTTCTCTGGTCGGTATGGCAAATCGTTAGGTGGAAAACCTGCACTAGTCACGGTATTCGCCTTATCGACATTAATCATTCCTTTGACGGTCGTGTGGAGCTTCGCTCAGCGATGGCGATTCCCGGATTTACTGCCTAGCAACTTTACGACTCGTTATTGGCAATATGAATGGTTTGGTCTTTTAGACAATATTCTACAAAGTCTGACGCTCGCACTTGCCTGCGCTTCAATGGCTCTAGTCCTTGCCGTGATTGCTCACGAGTATCGCCTGAAACATCGTTGGGCACTGTCTGATTACCTCATCGCCATTCCAATGTTGATTCCACAGCTGTCTATTTTATTTGGAATCCAGATCATAACCTTATATATCAATCAAAGCAGTTACTTCCTTTGGACTCTTTGGTCTCATGTGTTTTTCGCCTTTCCTTTTGTCTATTTGTCTCTCGATGGCGCTTGGCGAAGCTATAATAGTAACTTAACGAAATCGGCTTTAAGCCTTGGAAAACACCCTATTAGTGTTTGGTGGAAGATAAAAATGCCTCTTCTCTTTCCCAGCCTGATTTTTGCTTGGGCGATTGGTGCCAGTGTCAGTTTGGCTCAATATCTACCCACATTAATGTTAGGCGCAGGTCGAATTACCACGATTACCACTGAAGCGGTTGCTCTTTCGAGTGGCTTTGATCGACGAGTCACTGCAATTTATGCGCTATGGCAAATGCTGTTGCCCTTGCTCTTTTTCTCTACAGCAATTCTATTAAGTCGATTTAGCGTTCGCTCTCGTAAACTTTCTAATAAAGGTCTATTACCGAATGAGTCTTTGTCTCAAAAACCTTTCCATCATTAAAAAAAATGGCGAACCTCTATTTTCGTCTATCACTATGACTATCGATAATGGTGAGATCCTCACTCTCATGGGCCCTAGTGGTTGTGGAAAATCGACCCTGTTAGATCTTGTTGCGGGTCATCTTTCAAATGAATTTGATTATGACGGTCAAGTCACACTCAACGGGAAAGATCTATCTCAGCTTGAGGCACATAGACGTGACGTGGGTATTCTATTTCAAGATGATTTGTTGTTTCCGCACCTATGTGTTTGGGAAAACCTGGCTTTTGCTTTACCTAATCACTTAAAAGGCGCAGTCCGAAAGAAGCAGGCACTAGAAGCCCTTGAAGCCATTTCACTGACTCAACTGGCCAACGCCTTCCCTGATCAAATATCTGGCGGCCAGCGCGCTCGCATAAGCCTAACTCGCATGTTACTGGCTAAACCAAAGCTCGCGTTGCTCGATGAACCATTCAGTAAGCTAGATAAAGAATTACGAGGTCAATTTAGAGACTGGGTCATTAATGAGCTTAGCAACGCCAACATACCAACATTGATGGTTACGCACGACAAGGAAGACGTGCCACCAAACAGTAAGGTGTATAGCTGGCCTTGGGAGACGCATCATGCTTGATAGTCTTAGTATCAAAATGATTCGATGGCCGTTAGCAACCG
>NZ_JBNGCJ010000220.1:274-773 GCF_049974785.1 Vibrio genomosp. F10 str. 9ZD137 | reverse complement strand
GTCTTTTTCTGGGGTAAAGGTAAACGTGCCATCGGCATTGTTTAGAATGGATCCATGGTCAGCATGCAGGTTTTCAATGGTTAGTTTACCGGCGTCATTGGCATCCACATCGACGGTATTCGCTAATAGTTGCGCGGTGGTTAAGGTTTGGCGTGTATCTTCACTGCCATTTGCAAGCACCACTTCAGATGAACAGTAAGGTCTGTCGTTACTGCCGTGAATGGTGATGACAATATCGTGTGTTGTACCATCTTTTGAATGGACTGTAATCGTATCGGTTAAGCTTTGCCCTTCACCAAGTTGGTCAATTGCAGTGCCACGCGTTGTGGGTCTAGCACCTATACCTGATAGATGCCCGGCATCGGCATGGTAATGCCAGGTGCCATCGGTGAGTAAGATTAGATCGCCATAGGTGCCGTGATAGTCGTAACCATTGCTGCCTTGGCGTTCAAATCCTGACTCGCCTACATCGGGGTCTGTGATGGTCAGCTTGCCATCA
>NZ_JBNGCJ010000220.1:0-264 GCF_049974785.1 Vibrio genomosp. F10 str. 9ZD137 | reverse complement strand
ACCTGATAGATGCCCGGCATCGGCGTGATAATGCCATGTACCGTCATTTTGTAGAATCAGATCTCCATAGGTACCGTGGTAGTCGTAACCATTGCTACCTTGCTTTTCAAAAATAGACTCACCCGTATCAGGGTCTGTAATGGTTAGCTTGCCATCCGCATAGAGTGTTGTATTGCCAAGTGTGGCGATGCCAGGTTGGGCATAGTCGGGAGACATGTTAACGCCAGCAGTATTTTCAGATATAGAGGCAGTATCAACGCCGCC
>NZ_JBNGCJ010000219.1:0-377 GCF_049974785.1 Vibrio genomosp. F10 str. 9ZD137 | reverse complement strand
AGTGGGCGGCGGTTCTGTACGTATTCACAACGCAGACATGCAGACCGCGGTATTCGGTATTCTTGGCATTGAAGAGCAAGAGCAGCAAGAGAAGTTTGGCTTCCTACTTGACGCGCTTAAGTACGGTACGCCACCTCATGCTGGTTTGGCATTCGGTCTTGACCGTTTGGCGATGCTACTTTGTGGAACAGAGAACATCCGTGATGTTATCGCTTTCCCTAAAACAACCGCCGCAGCCTGTCTACTGACTAATGCCCCAAGTGTTGCAAACCCTGCATCTCTTGAAGAGCTGGCCGTGACTGTGACCGCAGCGAAGAAAGACGCTGAATAACAACTTGCGTTCTGTAAGTGAATGAAATAAAAATGCCCCTAATCAG
>NZ_JBNGCJ010000218.1:0-860 GCF_049974785.1 Vibrio genomosp. F10 str. 9ZD137 | reverse complement strand
CTGTGGGCGCTATTTCCCGGCCCGTCACTGATCGCTATTATGTTTCGCGCTCAAAACTTGCCTACATCCTCGACTCTACCGCCGCACCAATGTGTGTGTTGATGCCCGCATCAAGTTGGGGTGCTTACATCATGACGATTGTCGGTGGAATATTAATTTCTCACGGTGTCACTGAGTATTCAGCGATCGGTGCGTATGTGCGCATGATCCCAATGAACTTCTATGCGGTGTTTGCTCTCTTAATGGTATTTGCGGTTGTTTGGTTCCAGCTTGATGTGGGGCAAATGCGTAAACACGAAATTCAAGCATCTCAAGGCCGTGGGTTTGATGGGGATAAAGAAGCCGATCTACCACAAGCTCATGAATTAAATGAAGAGCTAGATATTCAAGAAAGTGAACACGGTAAGGTATCGGATCTGGTCCTACCGATTCTGTGTCTTATCGTCGCGACGGTTTCTGCCATGCTTTACACAGGTGGTTCTGCGCTTAAGGCGGACGGTCAAGCTTTCTCATTATTGGGGGCATTTGAAAATACCGACGTTGGTATGTCACTTATTTATGGTGGCATTACGGGTTTTGTTGTTGCGTTAGTGACTGTGCTAAAACAAAAAATGTCGCCTAGTGATATTGGTGTGACACTTTGGATTGGTGCTAAGTCTATGTTTGGCGCAATTTTGATTCTTATTTTCGCATGGACGATTGGTACCGTTATTGGTGACATGAACACCGGTGCTTATTTATCTTCTCAGATTGAAGGTAGTATTAGCCCAATGTGGTTGCCGGTTATTTTATTCCTATTATCTGGCTTAATGGCTTTCTCCACGGGCACTTCTTGGGGCACGTTTGGCATTATGCTGCCT
>NZ_JBNGCJ010000217.1:0-7428 GCF_049974785.1 Vibrio genomosp. F10 str. 9ZD137 | reverse complement strand
GAACCGCTATTCCGATCTATATTAGAGAAGGTCGAATGAATGCTGCTGTTGTTGTGGCAAAAGAGTGGATTACTATTGAACTCAATAATACGACTTACGGCATGTCGAAGGGCTTTAGATGGGATGGTTCCCCAGTGTGTACAACCCCCACCGACACTGCTCTCTTTTTCTATGATAGCGACATTGAGCCCCGCTTTAGTTAATCCCATAGCTGCACCTTCACCACCAGGGCCACTACCGATAACAATTACATCAAAGTGGTTGCTCTGCGTCATAGATCTCTTCCTTGTTATATTTTTTTACATTGCTGTAGCGAGATTTTAACGCATATTACAGATAGGTAAATATATTCGATACTAGAGGGTCGAAGAGATCACGGACGTAGATCTAAAAACAGCATGAGAATGGCGTCGCTTATACACTTTATTTTATAAGATGCCCTACGAGGTTATTGATACTCAGAGGTTTATGAGTAAGGATACCTTTCCTGGCGACGTAAGATTTTAGTTGAATATTGGGTTTATGAGTAACGTCGCTTCGCGTTATAGTAAGGTGGATAAGATAATGACCAAAGTAGTCCAATCATGAAATCGCTAGGAATTCGCGCACAGCAAAAAGAGAAAACTCGCCGATCACTGATTGACGCGGCATTCAGTCAGTTGAGTGCAGATAGAAGTTTTTCTAATTTAAGTTTAAGAGAAGTTGCTCGAGAAGCCGGTATCGCGCCTACGTCCTTTTATCGTCATTTTAAAGATATGGATGAGTTAGGCTTAACCATGGTCGATGAGGGCGGCTTGTTGCTCCGTCAGTTGATGCGACAAGCTCGTCAGCGGATTGCAACCGAAGGAAGCGTGATTCGCACTTCGGTTGAAACATTTATGGAATTTATTGAAAGTAGCCCCAATGTTTTTCGTTTATTATTAAGAGAGCGTTCGGGAACATCTTTTGATTTTCGTACTGCCGTTGCCAGAGAAATTGAACATTTCGCGGCAGAGCTAACCGAATATTTAACCAGTACTGGAATGAGCAAAGAAGAAGCACAGACTCAAGCGCAAGCATCGGTGACGTTGGTCTTTAGCTCCGGTGCTGAAGTGCTGGATTTGTCGGCACGTGAACGAGATGAGCTTGCTGAACGTTTGATTATGCAGCTAAGAATGATTGCAAAAGGGGCATTCTGGTATCGCAAAGAGCGAGAGAGAAAGCGAACAAAAAGCAGGGAGGATTAATGTCAAATTCAGAAAATGGAATGGAGCCGGGTGTTCACTTAGACCGCGGCTCAGAACGAAAAACGTTAGTATTAGCGCTGGTTGCAGGCATGTGCGGTGATGCATTGTTGTCTTGGATGACGATGAGCGAAGTGAGCTTTTCTATTTTCCCGATCATTGCGCTCGTATTATCGGTACAGGCACTCTATCAAGAATATCTGCGCCACCCAGTCTCAGAAGATATCCCATTGGTCGGTTTAGCGTGTTTCTTTGTGGGTGGGTTTGGTCACTCTGCCTTTGTGAAAGCACAGCACCCAGATGCCGGTTCTAACTTGTTTGCCATTGTCGTGGTGATGTTACTCATGCTTTGGATAGGTAAAAAACTGGGCTTTATTGGTAAGCCAACTTAGATTTTTAGACAGAAGTTTTTAGACTTATATTTGAGAATTATAAAAAACGAGCCAAACGGCTCGTTTTTTATATCAGGCGAAAACCCGCCGGATCCATGAACGGAATCTATGCTTTGCGTTCCAGCAACACACCCGCTTCCATGTGGTGGGTGTAAGGAAACTGATCGAACAGAGCAAAACGCGTCACGTTATGTGTTTGGCTAAGAATATCGAGATTCTCTTTTAAGGTTTCTGGGTTACATGAGATATAAAGGATACGCTCATAGCCTTGCACCATTTTACACGTATCAACATCCATCCCTGAACGAGGGGGATCAACGAAGATGGTATTGCAGTTATAGCTACTGAGATCGACGTTGGCTTGTTTTAAACGACGAAACTCGCGTTTACCTTGCATAGCTTCTGTAAAATCTTCGGCTGACATGCGAATGATTTGCACATTATCGATGTCATTTGCGGCAATGTTGTATTGAGCAGAGACAACCGAAGGCATAGCAAGCTCGGTTGCAAGAACACGCTCAAAGTTTTTAGCAAGAGCCAGTGAGAAGTTACCGTTACCACAATAAAGTTCGAGAAGATCGCCGTGACTGTCTTGGGTGCAGTCTGTCGCCCATTCCAACATTTTCTCAGCGACCTTTCCGTTAGGCTGAGTGAAACTGTTTTCAACCTGTTGGTAAATATAACTTTGGCCGTTTACATCGAGCTTCTCGATAACATAATCGCGATCTAATACGATTTTCATCTTACGAGCTCGGCCGATAAGGTTGAGATTAAACCCTTCATCATTCAAACGTTGCTTGAGTGCTTTGGCTTGTTCTGTCCAAGCATCATCGAGTTGACGGTGGTAGAGCAGTGAAACCAACATTTCACCGCTGAGTGTTGAAAGAAAGTCCACCTGAAATAACTTATGACGAAGCGCTTCATTTCCTTTCATAGCATCAATCAGCAAAGGCATTAAATCATTGATTAAGCGACTGGCTGCGGGAAATTGATCAACGCGATATTTTTCCTTGGTTTCTTGATTGAACATCACGTAGTACATGTCTTCGCCTTGGTGCCAAACACGAAACTCTGCGCGCATACGGTAGTGTTGATCCGGTGACTCAAAGACTTCCAGATCAGGTACGTTATACGGTGCAAACATTTGGGTAAGACGTTCTGTCTTTTCGGCCAATTGTTGTTGATAGTGTTCAGGGTTTACATCAAGACTCGCCATGGTATTGCCTTTATCGGTACGGTGCATTCTAAGAAAGAGCGCAGATTTTATTCAATCTAAACCACATGTCCAGTGATGAATGAGCCTTGTGGTGTTTATAGTCCATAAAACTATAGCTTATGGTTATCTTTATCTAGACAAAACTCAGAGAGACGAATAATATCCTCACCGAACTGGTGCCATTTAGATGTATAGATGGCTGAAAAGGGAATCTGGTGTAAATCCAGAACTGACGCGCAGCGGTAAAAGAGAACGAAGGCTCATCAGACACTGTACTAGAAAGTATGGGAAGTCGAGTACTAGGCGGTGAAAACCATGCTCTTAAGTCCGAATACCTGCCAGTAGCCGAGAAACACATTTGATAATGATATCAATGCTCGGAAGGATTTTCGCGATTTAGGACAAACAACATAATGAACAAATCTATTCTAGCGATCGCTGTAGCATCGCTAACCACGCACGCCTCTCTTTCTTATGCAGAACAACAAGTCGATGAGACCATGGTTGTGACGGCAAACCGTTTTGAGCAGCCACTAAGCGATGTTATCGCATCGACAACCGTGATTTCGAAACAAGAAATTGAAGTCACTCAAGCCAAATCCTTAGTCGATGTTCTTAAAAGAGTTCCAGGGATTGAGGTTTCTCAAAATGGTGGGCGTGGCCACAATGCCTCAGTCTTTATGAGAGGTTACAACAGTGACCAGGTTCTTTTTCTCATCGATGGGATTCGAATCGATTCTGCTGCTGGTGGCATTAGTTTTAATCATATCCCTGTAGGAATTATCGAAAGGGTTGAAGTTATTCGCGGTTCTGGTGGAGCGCTTTATGGGTCAGACGCTATTGCTGGTGTGATTAACGTTATTACGGCTTCGGGTGACACTTCGGAATCGACAACAGTTTCTGTTGGTGCAGGCAGTGATGCTCAAAAAGAAGCGAACTTTGCTACAACTAGAACGTTTGCTCATGGCGGTACATTAAAGTTAGCGGGTGGCTTTGAAGAAACGGATGGTTATGACATTAAGGATCCAGCAACCGATTTGAATTATGGCTATGAAAGTCAAAATTTATTCGCTGCTTATTCTCAAGATATTAATGAACAATTGACCGGCACAGCATCAGTGCGTTGGTACGACAGCTTAGCTGAGTATGACTCATTCGGTAAAAAGTATGGCTACACTGAAAATTTGAGCATTACTGGTGAGTTAGCGTATGTAGGCAACAGCTTAAATTCAATACTAAGAGCAAATCAGCAATCCATTGAAAGTCTTGATTATTCCCAAGCTGATGGGAAAGATAATGCGAGTAGTAAAAAGACAATAGATCTCACTAATCTACAATTCTTAAATCAATACGATATTTCTGAAAATGTTTCAATAGGCGCTGGTGCTGATTGGCGAAGAGAAAAGTTAAATGATGATGCTTTATCCTACGGTTCACCAGATAAACTAGCGGGAGAATCTAGGGATACAACGGGCGCGTATGCTTCTACTGATATGAATTTTGGTGATCTCCACCTAGCAGGTAGCGTTCGTAATGATAAACATGACACCTATGATAATCACACCACTTGGTCAATCGGAGCGCGTTACCATTTAACGTCTGCTCATTCAGTTAGGGCGACGGCTGGTACATCATTCAAAGCCCCGAGTTACTCTGATTTGACAACGAACCCTGATTTGAAACCGGAAGAAGCGAATAATCGAGAAATTGGATACACAGGCGATTTCGATATCTTCAGTCTAGACGTTACAGCATATGATAATGAAGTCGATAATCTTATTATTTGGTATCAAGGTAGCCCTTGGTGGTACCCACAAAATGTGGATGCTGAATTACAAGGCCTAGAGATTACCGGTCGTTTTCAAACATGGATCGTTAATCATACTGTAACCGCGGAATTTAAAGATCATAAAGATTCAAAAGGTAATAAGTTAGCAAAGCGCGCAGATCAAAATTACAAGTGGTTAATGGATGCTTCTTACCAAGATTTCGATGTGAATTTAATTTATACCTATACAGGGGATAGGTTGGGCAACCCTAATGAAACGTACAGCCCAGAAAATATTTTACCGTCCGTCAGTCTATGGGATGTATCACTAGGGTATTGGATTTCATCTGAGCTAGTGATCCGTGGCCGTATTGATAACTTAACGAATGAGAAGTACCAAACTAGTTTGGGTTACAATGCCCCAGAACGCAGATACTTCGCAAACCTAACGTATCAATTCTAAATGCTTAAGCCGCCTTCGGGCGGTTTTTTATTGCTGGGTAACTTCATATGAAAAAGAACGTAGTCATAAGCTGGTCGAGCGGAAAGGATTCAACACTGACTTTATTACGCCTTCTAGAAAATCCTAAGTATCAAGTTGTTGCCTTATATACAACTCATGTAAATAACGACGTTCCGTTTCAGGCAACACCTCTAGATGTTGTCCAAATGCAGGCAGATTTAATCGGTTTGCCATTAATTACTATCGAGCTGCCTTGCGTATTTCCTAGCAACGACATTTACCAAAGTACGGTGATTAATGGCCTAAAAGAATCCAAACTGTCGATCGAGGCAGTCGCCTTTGGTGATATGTTCTGTAATGGTATTGCGGAATACCGCAGAAGTTATATAGAACCACAAGGATGGCAATGTGTTTTCCCATTAATGGGGGATTCATCTCAATCACTGGCTCAAGAAATTATTCAAAGAAACATAGTAACGTCGTTAATCACGATTGATGGCGAGCGTCTTTCTAGAGATTTTTGCGGGCGAATCTATAACGAAACGTTTTTGGAAGATTTACCTCAAAGCATCGATCCTTGTGGTGAAAATGGGGAGTTCCATACATTAGTCACAGAGGCGCCCTGCTTTAGCGGAAGAATTGAGCTCGAATTGCAACACATTGATCACGATGAGCGATTCAGCTATCAAAGGTATAACGCAATCGCATTGCCAAATCGGAAAGAGCAGGTATGATCATCGGGTTCGAATTTAGGAATCTATCGTGTGTTGAATCAAAACCATCCTGCAGTCCTTATTTTTGATTCCGGTGTTGGCGGGCTATCTGTCTATCAAGAAATCAAAACTCTCTTGCCACAAGTAAATTGTACGTATCTTTTTGACAATGAGGCTTATCCCTATGGGGAGCTCACTCAAGAGGTACTCATTGAGAGAGTCGACACGCTGATATCGAACTTTGTAGAAAACCACCATGTCGATGCGGTTGTTATCGCTTGCAACACAGCAAGCACCATCGTCCTACCCGCATTAAGAAAAAAATTAGTAATTCCCGTCGTTGGCGTCGTTCCGGCCATTAAACCAGCTTCCTTATTGGCGAAAAAAGCAGTAGGGCTTATTGCTACACCTGCAACCATTACTCGCGAATATACAAAGGACCTTGTTCGAAGCTTTTCAAGTGACACTCGTGTTGAGATGTTAGGTTCCACGTTACTGGTGGAAATGGCAGAAACAAAACTCAGAGGAAAAGAAGTCAATTTGGAGGCGTTGGCGCAAATCATTGCCCCACTCATTGGGCATATCGATGTGGCTGTTCTAGGCTGCACCCATTTTCCTCTGATTAAGCAGGAAATAGCCCAAGTGCTAGGTAATAGCGTTATCTTAGTGGATTCAGGAGAAGCTATTGCTAGAAGGTTGAAGTCACTGTTGAATGTAGAAACTGGAAATAGCTATGAAGGTCAGCAAGAGGTTTGGAGTAGTGCGCCGCCATTAGATGAAAGCGCACTAAATACTGCATTAAAAGAACTTGGGTTTAGTCCTGTCCAATGTCTTCGTTTTCAGGGTGTTTAGGATCGTTTGCTACTCTGACTTTCAAAGTACGTTGCATGTAATCTTGGTCGTTGAGTGCGTCGATAGTTGAATTAACATCGCTTGATGCCACAACCACAAAACCAAACCCTCGGCGTTTACCCGTGCGCTTGTCTTTCATTAGGCGTACGGCAAAAACCTCACCATGCTTAGAAAAAAGTTCCCTAACATGTGCTTCATTTGCTTTATAAGGTAAGTTGCCTACATAAAGAGTTTGTGTTGAAGGAGAAGAAGTTTCAGAAATTTCCGTGTCAGTGTTAGAAGGTTTAAAGATAAGAGCAGAAGCACAAACACCGATAAGGAAGGCGAATATAGATGGAATATCTACTAGATAAAGGATGACAGAGCCAATAACTGCAACGGCGACTACCATTAAGATCGATTTATTAGAGTTCATATTGAATACTACATTTCAATTAATAAGAGAGAGTTACGTCTATCGTTAACAAAATAGACACATGAATCTTACGTACATGTGTTGAATTTTACCAATATAATGATGTGACATGACTCAAATGTTGAAATTTTATTCAATATTAGTGAGGCTGGTGGCTTTTTAAGCGAACGAATTTTATTTTATAAAAAAACCTTGTCATAAAATTAATCCTCTCTATAATGCCGCCTCACTGACACGGAATGAGAGAAACATCACATCGAGTGCTCAGTAGAGGAAAAGAGTTTGAAATTAACTCTTGACTCCAAAGATTCAAAGCGTATTATACGCACCCCTAGCTACTGACGGAAACGAACGAAAGCTAGACGCTCTTTAACAATTTAAACCTA
>NZ_JBNGCJ010000216.1:0-7900 GCF_049974785.1 Vibrio genomosp. F10 str. 9ZD137 | reverse complement strand
AATAGCCATTATACGATGCACGCACATCGCCTTAACGACACTGATAATGCCACATCTAATTGAAAAGAACAGCGTTTTATCACGTGTTCAGGTTCGACTGATGAAGTTATCACCACTTAGGTTGCCTAACGTTGCTTTTATAATCACTTAGAAGCTTTACAACACAACGCTCTCAATCAATAGCCACGAAATCATACTTGCTTAAAATCATGAAGAGTAGAGTCAATGAGCCCTTCTATCATACGAGTTGTGTCGGGCTAGCGGCTTTTGTATGACTCTTTATCTATTCCATGCTTTTTCATTCTTAAATACAGTTTTTTCCTCGGCACTTGCAGATAGCTTGCAGCATCACTGACTCGCCCTGAGTGCAAAAACAATGCATCTTCTATCACGCCTTTTTCATAATCATCAACCAGTTCATCCAGTGCGAGTTGTGTTTCCTCTTGAGTGTAGAGCTTTTCTTGACCCGTGAGTTTAATAATACCTACCGCGTAAAGTTCTGCTACATTACGCAGCTCGCGCACATTTCCCGGCCAACGGTGGCTTCGCAAAACAGATAAATAACTCGGGTCGACTTTAGGTACACTTTTTCCGAGTTTAATGCAGCTTGATTTTAGGAAATGGTGGAACAGCACGGCAACGTCATCTGGGCGAGAGTGCAATGAAGGCATTTCAATGACACCTTGATTCAACACGTAATAAAGCTCTGGGACCAGTTTGGCCGCGGCTATGAGCCGCTGTGGATCTTGATTGAAAATAGCAATCACCTGTAAAGGCTGTTTGTTTCTTTCTTTCTCAATAATCGCTTGAGCCAAAATGCGTTGGCAAGGCTCGCTCATCTGCTCAATATTGTCGATTAACCAAGTTGTTCTTGTTTCACCGCCGATTTCTTGAGTGAATAAATCACAATCAGTGCAAGACTCCGAACTGACACGAAATACCTCTTTAGTTTTGAAATCTGTGAGATCATGAATTAACTGCCCAACTAAGTGGCGGCCAGTTCCCGTTTCACCCCAAACGACAACATGGTTTTTTAGCAAAGCAAATTGAGATATACAGTGACGAATATGCTCAAGTTGAGCTGAATGTCCGATTAAGCTGCGGTCAATACTCGACGCCATGGCCTTCTTCTGCTCTATGAACACTTTTCGAAAGCTTAACTGCTCTTTAACCATTTCTAACAATTGAGCGGGGTTAATTGGTTTTTCTACAAACTCACATGCCCCTACTTTAAGCGCTTCAACGGCCATAGGAATATCGCCATGGCCCGTAATAACGATCACCGGAATACGCTCATCTAACCGCTTAATTTTTTGTAACAGTTCTAGCCCATGCATCTGTGGCATGTACATATCGAGCAGCACCACACCCGGCCAATCGGTGTAGATATGTGGGCTTACCAAAGTAGGATCTGCCACAGGTTTTGCAGTTAAACCTGCAAGTGACATAAGGTGCATGTATGAATCCAAGACATCTTGATCATCATCCACCAATAAAACAGAGTAGTTAGGATAGATCATAAGGTAACTCCAAAAGTACTAATGCTCCTCGGTTCACACTGGATCCAAGATAAATGTGGCCAGAGTATTTCTCTATTAGCGACCGACTAATACTTAAGCCAAGTCCCAGCCCCACTTCTTTCGTCGTGGTAAATGGTGTGAACAATTTTGAGACAATATCTGGCTCAAAACCATTCCCGTTATCTTCAATAGCGATAGTGTGGTAATTAGGTGAGCTGTAAAGGTGGTAGATAGAAACGTTACGCGATTCTGGATTTGACTCACTAACCGCATCACATCCATTGACCATTACGTTAATGAGCACTTGTTCTAGAGCCAACGCACTGAAAGCCACACGAAGATCTGGTTCTACTCGGTTTTCTAGGGTAATCATTTGACGCTTGGCTTTGGTATTAACGATACTCATTGCCTGCTCAACTACGTGATGAATGTGCAATGACTCTGGCGCTTGGTCTCCATCTGGCTTTTTGGCAAAACTGCGTAAACTGGTAATGACCTTATTCATTCTGTTGGCCAATACATCCACCTGGTGTAACGCTTGATTCATTCCAACGATATCTTTGCCCTCACTGGACAGTTTTGCACTGTATAAGTATGTCGACATTGCATTGAGAGGCTGATTTAACTCGTGGGCCAAACTTGTCATGGTTTGCCCAACAACGGCCATTTTTGCTGCTTGAATCAACTCACCTTGGGTTTGCTTAAGGTTACGTTCGGCCAACTCGCGTTCGCTCACCTCTTTTGATAAACGCTGATTTTTTTCAATTAAATCGTGCGTTTTTTCATCCACCAACTTTTCTAATTCTCGAGCAGTCAGCTCTTGCTGAGTCACGTTAGTAATGGTGATAATTATTTTGTTCAACTGACCATGAGAGAACTGATGGAAATCGAAATGCAAATAGCATGGCTCTGCATGGCCAACGCTGAAAGTGAGCTCGTCTTGCCCATGAGTTCGCAGTTTCCCTTCACGAGAAAATATACGCGCCAAATCTAGTGGATTATCAATATCTAATATTTCCCAAATTGGCTTATGACCAGAGTCTTCATCTGTTGCGAGCAATCGACGTGCGCTCAGGTTTAATGACTCCACATTGCCTACTAGATCACAGGTCAACAAGCTTGCGGATGTGTTGTTAATTAGGCTAACAGCGTTAGTGCGCTGAATTTCTTTGACACTTTCACCATACTCAATCAGTTTTTCACTAATACGCCCAATTTCATCTTGGCCATCCACTTTAATCGGGTAACTTAGGTCACCTCGTGTTATTGCATCAATGCTGGTGCTCAGTGCCGTCAAACGAGCAACGATGCGGCGGTTAATAAAGTAATAAGTCAAAAACAGCGACATCAAAATTGAGACACTAAAACAAACGAGCAATACATGGTTACCATACGACACCAATCTGGCTGTCTTTTTCTTTACATCGACAAAACTTTCATCCGCTAGACCAACCAGTTGCCCTATTTGCTGATGGATTTCATTTAGTTGAAAATCAATTCTATGGTTTAACCCATTAATCCTTTGGTTTGTCGACACTTTGTCTAGGATTTGCGAGTAAAAGGCCCCTTCAGGAGACAGTAGGCCCGTTAACTCTTCAAGCAACTGTTGGTAAGCAATCGCAGTAGGCAGCACCACAATCACCTCACTGATCACGCTAAGATCATTCAATTTATACTGAACCACTTTTGCTGCATTGTGCACTTGCCCTAGCTGTTGCGCGTCCATCACATCGCTGATGATCGTAAACACACTTGATTCGAGGTCCAATATTTGTTGTATCGTACGTAGTTGCTCAAAGGCGTTATTGCGCCTTTCTCCCGCATCATAACGCTCAATTAACCAGTGCAATTCTTGGCGAATGGGCATGAGCTCCGCGTCAATATCTTGATTTAACCAATTTAATTGCTCTTTGAGCTGATTGATCTTTCGGGTTTGCTCGACTCGGTGTAAGACTAAATCACTATACTGACCTAAGGTGTTTTCAAGATCCAAGTAAAGCTCAGCTAGGTTTGTACCTCCAACATCATTGAGACCACCTTGATTATGGTCGCTTAAGGTACGTTTAATTGACTCTATTAGGGTTGATAAAGTTGCAATCTGATCATTGAGCTCGACCATGTTAGTAATCGTCGGTAGCAATTGAACCTGGTATCGAATTTCGCCACTTCGACTCTCAAGCAAATAGCTGGTGTTGTATTTAGGAACACTTTGTTCAAGTAACTCACTCACTTGATCATCTAACTGATTCCAAGTTAACCAGGCCACCACACTTACCACCGTCAAGAGTATGGTGGTGCCAGTGAATGCCAACACCAGCTTGGCGCCAATCGTACTCCATTTATTCATTGGTCGTACTCTTGTTGCAGTTCTTGTTGCAATTGACTGATGCGCTTAGCAACATTGGTCAAATTGGCGCTATATTGGCCGCCAAATCGATAGCTAAACTCCGCCAACATCACACGCTCTATACCACTCGACGCGATATCCTCTTTTACTTGTTCTCTCATTGTCGCTGAATATGTAGCGACCTGTTGTTCTGATATTGGCAATTGAAACAACTGGGATTGTAGCCGTTCAAGCTCTTTACTCACCTTTGAATTCGGTTTCGACTCTTGTTTGAGCCTCATTAAGCTAAACCACGCATCTTGTAGTTCTGGCAGCCGTTTCGTGATGGCTTCATCAAAGATCATGTTGACCAACTTCTCTCGCCTCATGACTGTATTAAGTTCGATGCCTGGAATGTCGCTGCTGAATAATGAAGGATCAGCAATCGCATGCTTTGAAAAACGGGTTTGTAACATGTTGGTTTGAACTTGTTTAGACAATAACAACTCGACAAACTGCTGAGTCGCGACACTATCAAAAGGTTGATGCACTACGCCCACATAAGTCGGCATCAAAGTGAAGTCTTGATCATAGCCAAATTCAACATGACTGAATTGATTGGCCAGCACCAATGCATAACTGTCAATACTCGGCCCAATCGCAAACTGGCCTTTTGCCACGTAATCACTCACACCAAAACTACGCGATGAGATAGAGCCAAGATTAGCGCCAACATTAAGAATGATCGACCATCCTTTTTCCCACCCGTATCTTTTTAGAATACTTTCGATCATCATTTGCGTCGTGCCAGATCGGCTCGGCGTACTCATTGTCAAATGGCCAAAATAATCAAACGAGGTCAGGTCAATGAAACGTTTCGGTTTGTTCAGACCGTTGGCGTTAAGATAGTCATTATTCCAAACCAAACCCGCCCCTGAATAACCAACGCTGGTGACTTTATTTTGTTCAGGTAATACAAACTGGCTCAGCCAATCCGGTACCTCATTAGAGAAATCCACCGTGGCTAGCTGATTCCGCTTGTTAAGCTCTTGCATTAAAAACGGAGAAGAACTGAGTACGACATCGACATCTTCAATATAGGTTTTGTTGAGCATTTGAATAGCAGATTGAGTTCGGCGGTGGATCAATTTGATATCCACAAGCGGATGGTGCTTTTGATATTCTGCAATCAATTCAGCCATAGGTTCACTAGAAAACGTAGTCAAAATGACCAGTTGCTCTTGGTTTGCGAAACTCAACGAGCTAAACAGCCCAAGAACGGTCAACCATATCGAACGAATAATCGTTCGTGCATTCTGTATACCCACGTCACAAAGTCCCTTAAAAGTGTGCGTCAATTCAAAATTCGCCAACAAGCTAATAATTAGGCCATTTATCTATTGGGTCAAAGCCGACACAACGCTTTATCCCGATAGACATAATTCTATCAGTTAGCGGCCTATTCGCGGACTTAAAAGCGCCATTTTTAACTCATGCCAAACTAAAGTTTGAGTCATTTTCGTCTCAAAAGTGGCTTTTTGTAACTCTTACCCTCGCTCGCCATGATGCCCCGGACAAATTAATTATCGTCAATTTATCGGAGTAAAACATCATGTTTGATTTTTTCAAAACCCGTCCGGACAAGCCCTTGTCCGACGGAAATAAGCAGGCCATGCAAAAGCGGTTCAAACGCTATCAATGGGAAGTATTCCTAGGCTTAGTATTCGGCTACGCAGTATTCTACGTGGTTCGAATGAGTTTAGGTGTCGTAAAAAAACCGATGCTTGATGCTGGAATCGTTTCCATCGAAGAGCTTGGTATTATGGGTTCAGCCTTCTTCTTTACTTATGCAATAGGCAAATTCTCGAACGGCTTCCTTTCTGACTACGCCAATATTGGCCGCTTTATGTCGTTTTCATTGCTCCTGTCTGGTGCAACAGCGATCGTAATGGGCCTTAACACTACCGGTTTCTTTTTCGTTCTGCTTTGGGGCTTAAACGGTTGGTTCCAATCAGTGGGTTCTGCACCTTCTTGTGTGTCTCTATTCCAGTGGTTCTCACCAAAACAGCGTGGTAGTCGTTACTCTGTTTGGGGTGGTTCTCGTAACATTGGTGAGGGTATCACTTGGATTCTAACCGCGACATTAGTGAGCTACTTAGGTTGGCGCGCTGGTTTCATCGGTGCTGGTATTGCAGCCATTGCAGCCGCGCTATGTATGTTCTTTGCGCTAAAAGACCGTCCTCAAACTTATGGCCTACCTGATGCGGCAACGGCATTTGACGAAGACCCTGAAATTAAGAAAAAGAACGATCCAAAAGAAACTCGACGTGCACAACTGTTTATTCTTAAACAACCAACCATGTGGCTCATTGCTATGGCATGTGCGGCAATGTATGTCTCACGTTATGCGATGTCGTCTTGGGCTGTTCTGTATTTACAAGAAGTGAAAGGCTACTCACTGATCGATGCTGGTTTTGCTATGTCGACCTACCCAATTGCAGGTCTGGCGGGCGCTATATTATCGGGCATTATTTCTGACAAAGTGTTTAATGCTAATCGTCATATCCCAACCTTACTTTACGGAATTGCCAACATCGCAGGTATGTGCCTGATGTTCTTCGGACCAGACCACCGCATGGTTGACGCAGTGGCTCTTGGCCTCATCGGCTTTGCTATCGGCGGTCTAGTGGTATTCCTTGCTGGCCTTACAGCTTGTGATTTGATGCCGAAGAATGCGGTTGGAGCAGTAAAGGGCTTCATCGGGCTGTTCTCTTACATGGCCGCATCCGCTCAAGAAGTGGTTTCAGCTTCGTTGATTAACATTACTGAAGTCGATGGTGTGACGACGTACGACTTCACTCAAGCTCAGTACTTCTGGCTAGCAGCAGGTGTGGTTTCACTGGTTCTGGCGCTCACAGTATGGAACGCTAAAAAAGTCGTGGATATTGATGAGTCGGAAGGCGAACTCAAACCAAGCACAGCAAGTTAATGACATATTGAGGAGTCTTAATTGGCTCCTCTCACCCATTTTCTTCCAACCTTTCAATTATGTCGTTATAGGTAAGCCCATGAATAAAACAAAAATTGTCGCAACCCTTGGCCCCGCAAGCCAAGATGCCGAAACATTAACAAAAATGATTAAAGCAGGCGTCAATGTTGTTCGACTCAATTTCTCTCACGGGAATCAAGAAGACCACATAGCAACCGCGCTTAAAGTAAGAACCATCGCCAAACAACTGGGGAAATATGTCGGTATTCTCGTTGACCTACAAGGCCCTAAAATTCGTATTTCGGGTTTTGAATCTGATTCTATCTACCTGAATCAAGGGGATACTTTTTACTTAGACGGGAAATTAGCGCCCAATGCCGGAACCCAGCATTCTGTTGGTTTAGATTATCCTCAACTGATTCAGGATTTGGAACCTGGCAATATTCTTCTATTGGATGATGGTCGTGTTCAATTGGAAACCTTGTCAGTCGATAAAGTAACGCAAAAGGTGGAAACTCGAGCGTTAAATGGCGGCAAGCTGTCAAACCGCAAAGGCATCAACTTATTGGGCGGTGGTTTATCTGCACCAGCATTGACCACCAAAGATAAACAAGACATTGCCACCGCAGCGGTGATTGATGCCGATTTCCTTGCTGTATCATTTCCACGCAATGCAGACGACTTGCACGATGCTCGTGCTATCGCTGTGCGATCAGGTTGCAACGCGCAAATTGTGGCTAAAATTGAACGCGCTGAAATTGTGACAGATGCAGATTCAATGGACAAAGTGATAGCCGCTTCAGACATTATAATGGTGGCACGTGGTGATCTTGGTGTAGAAATCGGTGATGCTCGTCTCCCGTCAGTTCAAAAAATGCTTATTTCTCGCGCTAAGCATCTTGGAAAACCTGTCATTACAGCAACTCAAATGATGGAATCTATGATCGAGAATCCACTACCAACTCGCGCAGAGGTTATGGATGTCGCTAACGCTATAATAGACGGCACAGACGCTATCATGTTGTCAGGAGAATCTGCAATGGGGTGCTATCCGGTAGAAGCCGT
>NZ_JBNGCJ010000215.1:4485-4836 GCF_049974785.1 Vibrio genomosp. F10 str. 9ZD137 | reverse complement strand
TGGGACGACAACGACGCCAACAACCCGATCCCTAATGGTCACGAAGACAGCGATGGTGACGGCATTAAAAAAGGTCTGGAGGCTATTCAAGGTTGGGACGACACCGACTCAAACGTTCCCGTCAACGGTGGCAACCAAGACAGCGATGGTGACAAACTCAATGATGGTCTTGAAGAGATCAATAGCCAGGACAAAGTGGAACCCGAGTGGGATAAAAATGACCCAGACAAGCCGGTACCGGGTGGCGCGTCAAACGACGACAGTGATAACTTCTCGAAAGCCGAAGAAGTCATAAATGGTTGGGATGACAACGACCCGAACAACCCAATATCGTCAGAAAACGTACAATCA
>NZ_JBNGCJ010000215.1:4066-4475 GCF_049974785.1 Vibrio genomosp. F10 str. 9ZD137 | reverse complement strand
CAGCGATGGTGACGGCATTAAAAACGGCCGAGAAGAGCTAGAAGGGTGGGATGACAACGACGCGAACAACCCAGTATCGGCAGAAAACGTACAATCGGTCGAGTTGGTTCTGAGTAACAGTGTGGTTAAGCCCGGTCTTGGGTTGCAAGCAAGCATTGATTACCAGGCGCAAGGGTATACAGGCACCTTCACCACGTTGGATGTGCCCGATGCGGCTCATGTCAGCTGGGGCATCGTTGATGCGAATGGCGATAGTGTTGTAGGGTTAACCCCAACCAGTGAAGGCCATGTGACTATACCAGAGTCTGCCGAGGTGATGGACTATGTTGATGAGCCACTGACCATGCAGGCGACGTTTACCGAAGAGGGTTGGTTTAAACACCAAACCCCGCAGGAAAAAACGTTCACT
>NZ_JBNGCJ010000215.1:3603-4056 GCF_049974785.1 Vibrio genomosp. F10 str. 9ZD137 | reverse complement strand
GCAGGCGACGTTTACCGAAGAGGGCTGGTTTAAATATCAAACTCCGCAGGAGAAAACGTTCACCGTGACACTGGCAGAGGTGTCAAGCTCTGAGGTGGCGCTGTTAAAAGACGGAGTACCGTTAGAGGGTAGCGAGATTAATATTGGTGACAGTATTCAAGCCCAAACCACGGTCACCCTGGCCGACGGTAGTGAGATTCTAGCGCCGTCGGATGCATCGACGGGCACGTGGAGTATAGACCAGGCAGCGATGGACCTAGGTGTGACGATTGATCCGGTGACCGGTGTGTTGGACACGTCAGGTGTGAAATTTTCGGCCATTGGAGAAGACGGCGTCAGCATATCGATCAGTTGGACAGGGTCAGGTAGCCTTGAAGGGGGAGTTGGGAGATTAACTGTCGACCTACAAGGTCTCCCGATTACGAAGATAAGTGACACGTTGTACATCGGGCC
>NZ_JBNGCJ010000215.1:382-3593 GCF_049974785.1 Vibrio genomosp. F10 str. 9ZD137 | reverse complement strand
AGCATATCGATCAGTTGGACAGGGGCAGGTAGCCTTGAAGGGGGAGTAGGGAGGTTGACTGTTGATCTTACAGGTGTTCAATTTGAGATTACGAAGATAAGCGACACGTTGTCCATCGGACCTTTGGTGACAGTTTCGATGGCGGAGAGCCTCGGATATGATTATACAGAGCCACCTGCGTCTAATGGGATCGCGTATTTCGACCATGCTATGGCGTTTGAGTATTGCGATGGTTCGGGCGGAGAAATGTTGAACGGAGTGGGCATAGAAGAGCTAGCGGCCTGGATGGGAGAGCCGGAAAATGTAAAGGATGAAGAATACAAGCTCGGAGTAGGATACATTTTGAATGGTCAGTCGTACGGTAACGTCAATTGGTATATCGGAGGGCGTAGGGCTCCCGAGTCCTCAGTAGATGGCGATCGTCCGGCCGTATTCGGGCACCATTCGAACGCTACCCAAGCTAGATTGGCAACGTTGCAGGACGATCATTTGGTCGCGTTGGTGTGCGCATACGATTAAGCGATATCGTATAGTTTACGCCTCGTGTACTGTACTTAGTAGGGGTCAGGTGTAGCCTTTTGTCTTCATGGTAATGTTGGTAAGACCCGCTAATCCCCATCGGCGCCAACGCGTGCAATAGGCCGCCACCCGCTCGCAGGCTTGAGCGTGACTCTTGCCTTGCTGTCGGGCCAGTGCGTAACACAGGCGGCATTTTGCAGCGAAATTTGACAGGGCTCTCGGCGCCACGCCGCAGAGCCCTTTTTCGTTCACTAGGTAGCCAAGCCATACGAATTAAAAACGGACCATAGTTCCCCCAGTCTGCTGGCCACCATTGCTGAGAATCGGTCAGCGTTGTATTGATATCCTTTTTCAAAGCCACCAAATCAATGTCGCTAAAGGCTTGCTTATAATTGAAATCTTCTCCTAACGGGTTGGAACGCGAATCATGGTCACGAAGTGGTGACAGATCAAGCTGATCTGGCCACCAAAATTGATTGGACTTGGCGTGCTTAGCCTGTGAGTGTGTTGCTGACTTTCCCTCATTATTGCTATACGAGGCGTCTGCAGACCCCAATTTATTTTTAGCAATATCGCCCTTAGGTGCCGCCACTGGAGCGGCAAACAGTACCGTGGCCCAAAAAACCACCGCGACCAAAGTGATCAAAATGGCCAAAGCAGTTAAAGGGATAAGAATGGGGTAGGTAGAACGGGTTAATTTTTCTGAAGTATTCATGGAGCACTTTCTCCTGGATATGACAGGTTATGGATTATCAACGTGTTATGAGTTATCAATAAGATATGTGTTATCGATGTGCGTGGTCATCAGACTGCATATTCGGAACTGTACCCCAATTTTTCTGCTTATAACGTAATCACTATGATTCATAAAAAGACAGGCACTTAATCGACGGTTAGTTTGTTGAAATATCGCTACTGATGTTTTTTGTAAATTAGGTCGTTGATGTTTTTGTTACTACCTGTCGTCTGGTTTAATTAATTGTTTTATAAAGTTTTTATTAATTATTTTGCGATATTTCTCATCCATTTTCTTCGCTCCATTAGAGACAAATTCATCCCAAAGTTCCCTTTCTAATCATGAAACGAGCCGTTTCATTGTCTCGCTGTGCCTCGGCTGTAAGAATCGCTCCAACTCAGTGAGAGCGGGCGTGATTTCAAGGCGTGACGTAAAGATCTAGCTTCCAGGTCTAGCTACTAGGTCTAGTAGGTCTCGTTTCTACACGAAGAAAACGGCCCCTCTTGAAGTCAGGTCTCACTGCTGAAAGGTCAAGTGAACGTCAAAACATGAACGACCTTGGTGCGCTCCCTTGGTCATCTATTAACTTGGCCATCTATAAAAAAGTAACCATTGAAAAAGTAACCATTAATTAAACGGAATAACAAACGGAACATCATAGTTAATGACTAGGAGTCTTAGAAAATGAAAATACAAAAAATAGCCATCGTCATCAGCTTATTGCTTTCTACAGGCGCCTCGGCAGGCGGCATTCATGAAGAGGGCGAGTTTTACCTGGGCGGTAAAGCAGGAGGCTCTATTTTTGGTGAGCCATGCGACGGCAACAGTGTCGATTGTGAAGATGCCACTGAAGCCCTGGGTTTGTATGGCGGTTATCAGATCAACAAATGGCTGGCGTTAGAAGGCGGTTATGACTACCTAGGTGGGCCAACCGCAACCTACCCAGCGATAGACCAACCTAACAGCCAGGTTGATTATGAAAGCACCGTGCAGGGGTTCGAATTGGGCCTAAAAGCGGATTACGCCCTAACAGAGCGACTGGCTCTATTTGGTAAAGGCGGAACAATGCTGTGGCAGGTAGACAACGACGCTAACGAGCCGATAAAAGGGTCAATCAATGAGAGCGGCTCTGGAGCATCACTCATGCTGGGCACCGGGTTGGAGTACCGTTTGTCACCCAGTTTGAGCACCCGCTTGGAATACCAATACATCGAAAGCGTGGGGGATGATTCAACCGGCTCATCTGATGTGCATGTTGTTAGCTTGGGGCTGGATTACCGTTTTGGAGGCGCGTCGAACCATTCAACGTCGCCATCGCCTGTTGAAGCCCGAGCGAGCGAGCCAATGACGGATAGGGAAGAAAAGGCCAAAGACATGATGCAAGAAGACATGATGCAAGAAAACATAGCAGCCGTCGCCGTGGCCCCCCAGGTTATTGAAACGTTCACGCAAGTGCTGAGTGGGTCAAGCAATGAAGCGCTGTTTGAAAGCAACAGTACCGAGATGTCCGCCGAGCTGAAAGTACAACTGCTGCATGTACTTGAACGCTTGCAACGCTACCCAGAAACAACGGTGCAGATCATTGGTCACACCGACAGCCTGGGCGACGCCAATTACAACCTGTCGCTCTCGGAAGTCCGTGCACAAAAAGTGGCGGA
This sequence comes from Vibrio genomosp. F10 str. 9ZD137, assembly GCF_049974785.1. Taxonomy (NCBI): domain Bacteria; kingdom Pseudomonadati; phylum Pseudomonadota; class Gammaproteobacteria; order Vibrionales; family Vibrionaceae; genus Vibrio; species Vibrio genomosp. F10. The sequence continues at coordinate 680 of NZ_JBNGCJ010000215.1, read as the reverse complement.
TTACCTAGCGTCTCAAGGGGTATCTCGTCAGCGCATGACGGTGAAAGGTGTCGGGGAGCTCAACCCGATCGCATCGAATGACACCGCGAGTGGTCGAGCCCACAACCGCCGAGTCGAAATCGTGTCACCAGAAGTGACGACACAAAGCACAATCATTGAACAGAAAGAACAATAAAGGAACACTATAATGATGACAATAACCAATAAACAACGAATGAAAATGGTGGCGCCGTTAATGGCGGCGCTGCTACTGAGCGCCTGTGGTGAAGAAGGCGATGAAGGTCTGCCTTCACAAAAG
>NZ_JBNGCJ010000215.1:0-372 GCF_049974785.1 Vibrio genomosp. F10 str. 9ZD137 | reverse complement strand
GAAAATGGTGGCGCCGTTAATGGCCGCGCTATTATTGAGCGCCTGTAGTGACAAAGGCGATGAAGGTTTACCTTCCCAAAAAACGCTCGCTGGTGACAGCCAAATGTGTGAAGTCAGCCCAGGTTTTTCTATTGCGTGTGACCGTGACAATGATGGTATCTCTGATGCGGATGAACTCCTCAGCGGAACCAACCCGAATGATCAGAATGACCCAGTACAAGGGGGCGATAAAGACACCGACGGCGATGGCATTAAAGACGGCAAAGAAGTGACGGAAGGTTGGGACAAAACCGACCCGAACGACCCAGTGCAAGGGGGCGATAACGACACCGACGGCGATGGCATCAAAGATGGTCAGGAAGTGACGGAAGG
>NZ_JBNGCJ010000214.1:0-8555 GCF_049974785.1 Vibrio genomosp. F10 str. 9ZD137 | reverse complement strand
ACGATGTTCTAAAGCTTGTCGCGGCTCGTTTATCGCTGATAGGTGGAAAAGCAAAAGTCTATCGATACGGTGGTGAAGAATTTACAGCGGTCTTTAAAGGGCGGTATGCGCAAGACGTTCTGGAATATTTAGAGCGAGTACGCGAAGACATTGCTAACTATGAAATGGCTTTAAGAGATGTGGCGAGTCGACCAAAGAATAAGAAAATGGGCGCCACTCAACGTGGAAAGAATCAAAGCTCAGAAACGGTCAATATCACGATTAGTATTGGTGTAGCTGATTCGTCGTCTGAGAGAAAACCGCAGAATGTGATTAAGCAAGCCGACAAAGCGCTCTATAAAGCCAAGCAAACCGGAAGAAATAAAGTGTCTTGTTAATTCGAACACGCTTTAGCTGTAGTTAATCGCTAGTCTTGGTTAAAAAACAACACGATACTTCCGCCCTTCAAGGCACTGCCGTAATTAAAATTCAGACCGATCCCTACGTTATCAACCCACGCCATATCAAACGGCGGCGTCATTAACCATCCGATAGAAGCCTCATAGTAATAATCAGTCCCTAACGGTTGTTTGATATCAGAACCTAGGTCGATACGACGAAAACTGCTGTATACAGACTGGACTGCCTTACCCCATCGGTCAAAGTTGTAGATAGATTGGATGCCATTTGCAACGTACCAGCCTTCTGTGTTGCCAATTTGGCCTTGATTTGCTTCTCCCCATCCGTGTCCATAAAAATAGTGCCAGTTAGAATACACTGTCCAACTTCCCCATGGCTTGTCATGTTCATATTTAAAGCTAACCGTTGGCTCATAAATCAGTGACCAAGCCGACGTATTAACATATCGCCCATCAAGTATTTCTTTGACTGCAACCAACTTGTCACTTCTATACTCGAAACTATTTTTATATTGCATCAAGTGAACAGCAAACGACGGCTCTATACTCCATTGAGCAGTGACATAATACTGGTATTGATAGCCCACATAACCAGCAATCATTCGATCTTTATTTATGTCTGAGGTAGTCACTCCATCAATTGTAATGTTCTTTTCAGACACTAAACCTGACAAACGAAACATCAAAGATTGCTTATGCTTATCTTCTTGGTTGGAGAGCTCTAACGTATAAGGGAGGGTTGTTACCTGAATCCGATTTCGAAGACTGATCGACTCCTCAGTACCGATATCTTCATTGCCTAAATGAAACAAATCGTTTGGGTCAAAATCGTGAATACCAAAAGTAAACACGTCACTGTCCATCAAAATAACCGCTGCGGCAAAGTTCTGCTCTAATTGACCTCTATAGGCCTCACTAATACTTTGCGATGCGAGTACGGGGTTTGCAAATGACATAGCCAAGGGGATAGCCAACGGCACAGCTAAACGGAAACTACTCAATATATCGCCTTCAAATGTCTCTAATGAATATGCATCATAATGACGTATTTACGCCATTATAATCAACATCTATTCATCTCTATGAAGCTCACAACCGACGAAAATAATGCTAGCTATTCGCCAGTAGGATCCGCTAAAACATAGGTATTACGCCCCTGATGTTTCGCAGCGTAAAGCGCTTCATCTGCCTTCGAATAAATATCATTGATGGACTCATGCCCATTGGGTACCGTTGTATAGATGCCCTGTGAAACAGTCACAACACCAAAGTCATCGTTATACTCATGAGGGTAAGCCAGTTCCGACAGTGCGTTTTTTATCCGCTTTGCAGCATTTAACGCCTTGTCTTGCCCTGTATGACTAAGCAGTATGGCAAACTCTTCTCCACCATATCGACCAACATACTCAGCACTCCGAGAAAACAGTTCTTTGGTCAACGTTGCAATCGCTATTAAACATTTATCACCTTGAATATGGCCATAATTATCGTTAAATAACTTGAAGCGATCGACATCGATAAGTATCAGTGTTAACGGGAACTTATGACGACCATGCCAACTGATCATATCCTGCAGTTTTTCATCGATAAAGCGGCGATTGTACAGTGAGGTTAATCCATCTTCATTGACTTGATGCTGCAGTGCCTGGTTGAGTTCTTGCAGTTTAATTGATGCGCGCTTTAATTCTCGTCTCATCTGAGCTATACGCTGCATTGCTATAAGCTTTGAGTTTAAAACAAGCTTATCGACAGGCTTAATTAAGTAGTCATCACCACCCGCATCGATGGCTTTGGCTATCATACTGGGTTCTTCATGGCTGCTTAAAAAGATGATCGGTATCCAATCTGGATATAAACGTCGAATTTCCTGAGACAACTCAAAACCATTCATCTCAGGCATTGTAATATCGAGCAAAATCAATTCTGGATCGAACTTTAAATAGATTGATAACGCTTCTTTTCCACTCGATACTGCTTCAACATGGTGACCCAGTTGTTTAAGACGAATTGCCAGTTGCATTCGATCCATCTGAACGTCATCAACAAGGAGTATTCGCATTGAGGAGCCATTAATTGTCATATATTCTCCCTAAAAAAGCGTTAATTAGTTTTATAGCACTTCAAATCAAATGTTTCACTAGTTATTTAAGTCTAGCTTATTGACTTTTTACCATAAGTTTTTAGCATAACCTTTTTACCCTAAGAGATATTGTCATGACTGACGAAAAACAAACAGAACAGCCAAAAGTGGATTTAGCAACGGTTTCAGCAGAACTCAAACAGGTCATTGAATTTGACCAAGTTCCTGAAGCGATGCACTTTATGGTAACGTCGATTCATGAAGTTTCTGAAGAAGCCGTTAGAGAAGCATGGAACTCTTTACCGGCAAGTGCGCAAAACGTTCTCGATAATTTTGAACAATTCCACGCGTTAATTTCTGTAAGCCAAGCATTTGCGGGCGTTAATGTTATGGAAGAGTTTCCAACATTAGATTTACCGAAAGACATGACAGACGAAGATAAAGAAGAGTACCGCACCCAATTACTTGATCAAGTCCTACATAACTGCGTTAAAGACATGGTAAAACAAATTAAGAAAGCTCGCCGAGATGCGATTCTAAAGAAGGATTTTAGAGAAGTGTTTATTAAACAATAATCTTTCATCTTTTGATTTGGCCGCGTTGTTTTAAATACCGCGGCTTTTTTGTGCGTTATTTTTATCGATTAAGCGAGCTCTGGTGCATACCGTACTTAGTTAAGATCAGGCCATAAAACATTGAGGTCTACATTATCCTCAATTGCATCCGCGATACGGTTAATGGCTGATTCGTTCATTGCAATATGATCAACTGGCTCAATATCAGACACTCCAACCCAATTAAAAATCAACGACGTCACCTCTGGTCCATTAAATATGCCATGCAAGTATGTGCCGAAGATTTGATTGCATGAAGAGACCATCCCATCCCACGATCCGTTATTCAGTTGTATCGGTTGTCTCCCTGTCACTTCAGTTTGACCTACATGTATTTCGTACCCACTAACGGGTTGCTCCTCTCCATTTAAGGTCATCACACCGGTTACATTAGTCAGCGTCTTTTGTTGGGTTAACTGGGTATTAATCGGCAATAGTGATAACCCATCACTTTCACCCGCTTTCCCCTCAACACCAAATGGATCACTGATGGTTTCCCCGAGTATTTGATAACCACCACAAATGCCAATCACTTTGCCACCAAGGCGGATATGACGCTTAATATCATTATCCCACCCCTGACTTTTCAAATATTCAAGATCACTTCTTACCGATTTTGTGCCAGGAATGATAATAAGGTCAGCGCCCGTCAAGCGCTCGCCTTTACCGACATAACGGAGATTTACATCAGGATTCAACCTCAATGCATCGAAATCAGTATGGTTACTTATTCTCGTTAACACCGGCACTATCACATTCAGTTTAGTGCTGCTTCCTTGAACCTGAGCTGTGTTAATGGCATCTTCGGCCTCTAGGTTGAAACCATGTAAATACGGCAATACCCCCAATACCGGTTTTTTTGTTTTCTCTTCTAACCAATCCAAGCCAGATTGCAACAGTGCAATATCTCCTCGAAAACGGTTAATCACAAAGCCTTTCACTCGGTTTTGTTCACTTTTTGACAGTAGGGCTAGTGTGCCGTAGAGGTGAGCAAACACGCCACCCCGGTCAATATCAGCGACAATGATAACGGGCACATCCGCTTCTTCAGCAAACCCCATATTGGCGATATCATTTTCACGTAAATTAACCTCAGCCGGGCTGCCAGCCCCTTCGATAACGATGCTCTGATATTGGTCCGACAAACGGCCATAGGAATCCATTACCGTGTTCATCGCAACCGCTTTGTAATCGTGATAACCAATCGCATCCATATCATCTATGGCTTTACCTTGCAGTATGACCTGCGCGCCCGTATCCGAGCAGGGCTTAAGCAGCACAGGGTTCATATGTACACTCGGTTTTATGTTACAAGCTTGAGCTTGAACGGCTTGAGCCCTTCCTATTTCACCACCTTCTTCGGTCACCGCGCTATTTAGTGCCATGTTCTGTGGCTTGAATGGCGCAACCGAGATACCGCGTCTTGCCAATACACGGCATAACCCTGCCACCAGCACACTTTTACCCGCATCCGATGTGGTGCCTTGTACCATTATGGATTCTAACGTTGTTTTCATATTGTCTTTAAAGTTAAGTCATTTCTTTCATAATAACGGTTAGCGCTACGATTACTCAATAGAATGAATCGATTATGAATGCCACACTCAGACAGTGTTCAGTCAGACTGTCGTTAAATAAACTCGATGACACAGTGTCTCACTATGAATTAATCGAGGGAATATTATGAACAAGCATCTCATGGTCGCTACTATCGTAGGTACACTCGCTTTAACATCGTTACCTAGCTTCGCACACAGTAAAGAGAAAGGACCCATCCACTATTCAGGGCCAGTAGAAATTACGACCATAAAGGCAATAAACGCCAACACAAAAACATTTTCTGATAACGATGTCATCGTTGAAGGCACTCTGACAAAGCAACTGGCTGCCGACCAATTTATGTTTAATGATGGAACAGGTGAAATACTAATCGATCTTGACGATATCAACATTCAAAGCCCAATAGATCAGACAACACGAGTTCGACTCTTTGGCGAATACGAAGGCGGGGCGAAGCCTGAGATAGAAGTGGATCATTTAATCCTTCTATAATCTAAACGACTAAACAACGTATTTTCAGATATTTATGGCCTGTTTATTGCAGGCTTTTTCCGTATCGTCAAAAAATCATCTGCATATTCTATGACTACGGAGCAGTTATGTTAAAAACACTTTCAAAAATTAGCCTTGTTGCGCTTACTTTTGTTTTGTCCCCTTTTGTGCAAGCGAACAATTTCAGTTACAACTACTTCGAATTTAGAAGTGGTTTCGGACCACAGACCATTGGTGGTGAAGTCAGCATGATGTTAATGGAAAATGCGCACTTTGTGGGTCGAGTAGATTCACGGTTTGATAACGATTGGGACGCTGCTGTTGGCGTCGGTTTTAACGGACCAATCGGAGCGTTTGCAGACATTTACGGTCAAATACTGCTCCATCATGTGAACTTTGTTGATAGCTCAAGCTCTAGTTCAGAATTCCAACCAGAGTTTAATCTAGGGGGCCGTGTTTGGTTAGCCAATCAAATCGAAGTATTAGGACGAATTGGTTTACACGATGAACGTTCTGTTTTTCATGCCGGGGTTAATTTTCATTCCACTGAAGCGCTTGTTCTTTTTGCTGGCGCACGGAATGACGGGGTTTACGGGCCTCAATTTTCAATTGCCGCGCGTTTTAATTACTAGTCAGGCTCAAAACCGGCACCCGGACAATAAAAATAGACACTCTAGGCATTGATTAGATTATGACGAAGCTCTGTTTAATTAATGCCGTTTCATTCCATTACTCGCCATTTCAAAGTTACACATCACAAAAACCTATAATACCCCTTTTGCATATAATGTAATATGCGTATCAAATCACAAAACTATTACCCCGCTTAGTTATCATGGCGTTATGTTCGTGATGACTTGTGACTATGACCGTTAAACCCACGTTTTCAATACTTCAATTTTTTCTTATCTTTATCATTTTGAGTATGGTGCCTACCCTGTTCTTTATCAGTGAATGGCAACGTATCGAACAACGATCCCTGTCTCTCGTAGAGCAAGAAACTCGTGCTCAGTTGGAGTTTAGTCAACGTTCATTGCAATCGACTATTTTAGATATTGAAGCCACGATCGAACTTCTTTCAAGTAATAGCTTGTTGTACTCCGCCGTGCTTGAAAACAACCAAAGTAATTATGATGCCGTGGAAGATCTTTGGATCTTGATTGCGCGTTCTAAAGGCTACTTTTCTAAATTGCGATTTCTGAGCAATACGGGGCAAGAGCAAATTCGTGTTAACAGCGTGGCTAACTATGTCGAAGTTGTTTCTGACGAGTTTTTACAAAATAAAGCGCACCGTGACTATTTCAAGTACGCAACAACCCTTAAACCCAACCAATCTGGCCGCTTTGGTATTGATGTTGAATACGATAACCATAAGATTGTCACCCCTATTACTCCTGCTTTGCGAATAATCATACCCGTTGATATTAACTTTAAACGGTATGGTTATTTTGTCGCCAATCTAGATTTCAATGCGATCTATGAATCTCTCAATTATGGTTCTGATATTCAATCCAAACCAGACCTAATAAACGCCAATGGATTCTATCTACAAAGCCAAACATTTAGCCAGATTCTTGGGAACGTTATTGCGGAACATAGTGAATTTAACCTCAATCAACTGCTACCAAAAGTTTGGGAAAGTGCCCAGTCTGGTGAGGAAGGCAATGTATTTGATGCGGGATCATGGTGGTCATACGCCAAAGTAAACGTTTCAAAAGACATATTAGGTGAAGACCTATACCTTGTGCTCAATGTACCTAGTCAAAAAGTCAATCAACAAATTGAGAATGAATACAAGCAAATCTCATTTCTCGCCATTGCTGTTTACATCATTACCCTGCTACTTTCTTGCGGTTTTTGTGCTTGGAATGTACGCCATAAAAAGCACTCGATTGAGAGCCAAATTGCCAGAGTCGCGATGGATGGTATGTCAGCGGTTCTCATCTCTGACAAAAATAACCGTATCCTTTCCGTCAACAAGGAATTCACACGCTTAAGTGGCTATACCCTAGAAGAGGTCAAAGGCAAGAGCCCTTCTATTTTTACATCCGGCAAGCACCAACAAGAATTTTATATGCAGATGTGGAAACAGTTGTTAGCGGATGGAATGTGGGAAGGTGAAGTCACGAATAAACGCAAAGATGGCTCTCTTATTACTGAAATTCTCAGAATCCAAACGGTCACGGACAGTGAAGGGAAGGTAATCTTCTACGTGGGTTCATTCGTCGATATCACCCAACGTAAGATACTTGAAAACCGTCTCAGAGATCTTAGTGAAAAAGACGCCCTCAGTGGCCTTTGGAATCGACGTAAGTTTGATAAGCAAATCCGCAGAGAAGCAAGACGATCTCGCCGCTACCCAGACAAGTATCAATCTTGCATCGCGATCATTGATATCGACAATTTCAAGCGGATCAACGACAAACTCGGCCATGCTGAAGGCGACAAAGTCATCAAGTCTGTATCGAGTATCATTTTAGATCAGATTAGAGAAACCGATTTCCTTGCTCGAATAGGTGGGGAAGAGTTTGGGCTAATCATGCCACACACACCTCTTGCAGAGGCAGAGGTTGTACTAAACAGGCTAAGAACAGCTATTTACCTGCACCATGAGCATTCTGTCTCGGTCAGTGGAGGAGTCAGCAACGTTGATTCGAGTATCGAAAACTCTTATCAACGCGCAGACATCGCATTATATGAAGCGAAAAGCTCAGGTAAAAACTGCATTTCAATGATGACGAGCCAAGAAGCGCACGAAATTGCTTAGTGTTTTAGAAGCGCAGTAGCCTATCATTAATGACGCACAATCAGTCTCAACATTTGTTTACAGTAATGCAACGATCAAACAGTTAATTTACACCAATAACTTATTCTTCAGACTCCATTCGGTTTCAATTTCCGCTCAATAATAGATGCCGCTAATCAATTCCTTTCACCACTAACGCTTTCTTGATAAATACATCGATAACCCTAAATAATCCCTGATATAATCACAACATATGATTAGGTAAGATAGCACTTTACAAAGCACATATTAACGCTATTATCGTCACGCAAACGTTTACCGCGCTTTAATTACTCCCTGCATGAGGATTTTATGCTGTCTGATATCGAAATTTGTCGCCATTCTGAACTCCAACCAATCACGACGGTAGCCGCCTCAATGGGGCTCCTAGAAGACGAGTTTCAATCCCTGGGTAAATACAAAGCAAAAGTTTCCCTTTCAAGCTTAAAACGACTAAACAATTCTGCCTCTGGTAAGCTTGTTGTCGTGACCGCAATCACTCCAACCCCACTCGGTGAAGGTAAGACAGTCACAACGATCGGTCTCTCTCAAGGGTTGAAGCAACTGAACCGATCGGTAGTCGCTTGTATTCGTCAGCCCTCGATGGGGCCTGTCTTTGGCGTTAA
>NZ_JBNGCJ010000213.1:0-2835 GCF_049974785.1 Vibrio genomosp. F10 str. 9ZD137 | reverse complement strand
GCTCCTGCGCCGATGATGGTATGAACTTCATCGATAAATAGGATCGCGTCTTCTTCTTTTTCTAGTTGCTTTAGAATGGTTTTAAAACGCTTTTCAAAATCGCCACGGTATTTGGTGCCCGCCAGCAATGAACCGATGTCTAATGAATAGATAACGCTGTCTTTAATGACGTCTGGTACTTGACCTTCTACGATTCGCCAAGCGAGGCCTTCTGCTATTGCCGTTTTACCCACTCCCGCCTCACCAACAAGCAAAGGGTTGTTTTTACGGCGTCGACACAATACTTGAATCGTTCTTTCTAGTTCTTTATCTCGACCGATCAACGGGTCAATATGGCCCTGTTTTGCCACTTGGTTTAGATTGATAGCGAAACTTTCTAAACGCTCATCGGAACCGCCCTCTTCAACATTTTCTGAGCCAAATGATTCAGAGGAATCATCATTTGAACTTGACGACTTGGCAATGCCATGAGAAATGAAATTAACGATATCGAGTCGACTGATGTCATTTTTCTTCAGTAGATACGCCGCATGTGATTCTTGTTCACTAAAAATGGCAACCAGAACATTAGCGCCTGTTACCTCACTGCGCCCAGAAGACTGGACATGGAAAACGGCTCGTTGAAGTACTCGCTGAAAACTTAACGTCGGTTGAGTTTCACGAGTTTCATCGTTTTCAGGAATAAGAGGGGTTGTTTGGTCAATGAAAACATCGAGTTCTTGTCGTAAAGCTTCTAGGTCTGCCTGACAAGCTGCTAATGCCTCCTTGGCTGCATCATTTACCAATAATGCGAGTAGGAGGTGCTCGACAGTCATGAACTCGTGTCGTTTGTCTCTAGCACGCGCAAAAGCGCCATTAAGACTGGTCTCTAATTCTTTATTAAGCATATGTACCTCCTAAAAGAACAACAGGGTTGTTCATACAAGCGTTACGCTTGCTCTAATGTGCAAAGCAATGGATGCTCATTTTCCTTGGAATACATGGTGACTTGCGCCACTTTTGTTTCAGCTACTTCTGCGGTAAAGGTTCCGCAAATTGCTTTTCCTTCATAATGCACCTGAAGCATAACTTGCGTCGCTTTCTCTATGTCCATTGAAAAGAAACGCTCAAGGATTTCAATCACAAAGTCCATCGGCGTGTAATCATCATTATTTAACAACACGTGATACATCGCAGGTGGCTGGATTTTCGTTTTCTCTTTCTCCAGTAAATCAGAGTCTGGAGTTACCCATTCAAAATTTCGGCCCATGGTCAATTCAATAATTCAGGATTTCTAAAGTCGATTTTACCATTATGTAACCACAAAGTTTTAGATTTATCTCCGAATGCTGATAAGAAATATTACGGCCAGAAATGCATCCCTTACTTAGAGACTAATCCAGCATTCCAATCGCTGCAAATAAAACATAGAAATGAATTCTAGAGAATTATCTAATTGATTAAAAAGCAAACAGTTTCACAAGTAAACTAAAAACGGTGCCTAGATCTCAGGCTTGTCAAGTTGCGAAAATGTAAATCTCAAAAGTGATTTGTTTGCAAATATGTAGCATTTAAGACCTTTTGCCTATTGACTGTCTCTGTTCATTGACTACATTGGTCAAATAGTGATTAAAAATAATAGGCACATGAATTATTAGTCACTAACAGATTCACGTTATGTTTGTGACGTAATCTTCTTAACACAACATCAGTATTAAATGCATGAGGGATGTATAGCATGGCTACAGGTACAGTAAAATGGTTTAACAATGCCAAAGGATTTGGTTTTATCTGTCCAGAGGGTGAAGACGGGGATATTTTTGCTCACTACTCAACAATTAAGATGGATGGCTATCGTACGCTCAAAGCGGGTCAACAAGTCGCCTATGAAATTGAGCAAGGACCTAAAGGCTACCATGCTAGCTCCGTCGTGCCGATTGAAGCTCAAATGGCTAAATAAATATTAAGACGCCAAGAATATAAAAACCCCGCTATAACTAGCGGGGTTGTTTTTATTAATGCCTTTCCCACCATCAAAAATGGTGAGAATGATCTATATTATGCATCGATTACACTGTTTAGTGTTTGGCTTGGTCGCATTAACGCTGACACTTTTTCATCATCAAGCGCGTAATATCCACCTAAATCACCCGCCACACCTTGTGCTTCATTGAGTTCAGTAACGATAGTTGACTCGTTATCAGCTAGCGCTTTTGCAATTGGTGCAAATTCTGCTGCTAGATCTGCATCGACACTTTGTGTTGCCAACGCCTTAGCCCAGTATGCCGCTAGGTAGTAATGACTACCACGGTTATCAAGTTGATTCACTTTACGTGAAGGTGATTTGTTTTCATCTAAAAACTCACCTGTTGCTTTATCTAGCGCATCAGCTAGGACTTGTGCTTTAGCATTTCCAGTAACCGTGCTTAGGTGTTCTAACGATGCAGCAAGCGCTAAGAATTCGCCCAATGAGTCCCAACGTAAGTGATTTTCTTTTTCAACCTGTTGAACGTGTTTAGGAGCTGAACCACCGGCACCCGTTTCAAACAAACCGCCACCATTCATCAGTGGAACCACCGACAGCATTTTCGCCGATGTACCCAGTTCAAGAATTGGGAAAAGATCGGTTAAGTAGTCACGCAATACGTTTCCTGTCACAGAGATCGTATCTAATCCCTCTTTAATGCGCTCTAATGAGAATTGACACGCTTCAAGTGGTGCTAGGATCTTTATGTCTAGGCCGCTCACATCATGGTCAGGTAAGTAAGCATTTACTTTTTCGATAAGTTGCGCATCGTGTGCTCGATTCTTATCTAACCAAAATACCGCCGGTAAGATCGGAAGAGCGGGTGAGCA
>NZ_JBNGCJ010000212.1:4505-9302 GCF_049974785.1 Vibrio genomosp. F10 str. 9ZD137 | reverse complement strand
GCTAAAATACCGGCTTGGCGCATGCCACCCCCCAGCATTTTGCGAATGCGTCTCGCTTTCTGTATGGTTTCTTTGTTACCCAGCAGCAAAGAACCAATGGGTGCGCCAAGTCCTTTTGAAAGGCAGATTGTCATCGAATCAAAGTGCTTGGCTATTTCTGTTACATCAACACCGAGAGCAACAGCAGCGTTATAGACACGAGCGCCATCTAGGTGAAGAGCCAGACCATGCACATTGACAAATTCTCTAGCCTCTGCGAGATAAGAAAGTGGGAGTACTTTTCCGCTGATGGTATTTTCTAAACTTAAAAGTTTGGTTTGAGCGAAATGACTGTCGTCTGGCTTAATCGCTGCTGCGAGCTTGGAAAAATCCAACGTGCCGTCAGGGTTGTTTTCAATCGGCTGCGGTTGAATCGATCCTAAAACGGCGGCTCCACCTGCTTCGTAACGATAGTTATGTGCTTGCTGACCACAAAGATACTCATCTCCACGTCCACAATGAGCCATGATGCCGAGTAAATTGGCTTGTGTACCCGAAGAGGTAAAAAGCGCGGCTTCAAAGCCATGTCGCTCTGCGGCCCAGTTTTCTAGTTCATTGACGGTAGGGTCATCGCCATAGACATCATCTCCGACTAATGCATTAGCCATGGCTTCGCGCATTTTTGGGGTGGGTCTAGTAACCGTGTCTGATCTGAAGTCCATGAATATCTCCTATAGATAACCGCAAAGTATCGCTTTACTTAAGCAGGCGATGGTTTTGGCATCCGTAATGGTGTCGTTGATAATAAGTTGTTGTAACTGCTCTATAGTCATTGTGACCACTTCAATCACTTCGTCGTCGTCACACGCGTATCGTTGTGATTTAGACAGCGACTTTGCGACGTATAAGTGCTGAATCTCGTCGCAAAACCCTGCAAGTGGGGTGACTTGTCCTAGAGGGAACCATTCCTCAGCGCTATAGCCGGTTTCTTCTTCTAATTCGCGCAACGCACACTGCTGGGGTTGTTCACCTTGCTCAATGGTTCCTGCAGGAAGCTCTAAAAGCCATTTTCCTAAAGAGGGGCGAAATTGGTTGATTAAAATGACGTTACCATCGGCAGTGATTGGAAGTATCACCGCTGCGCCTGGGTGCGCAATTGTGGTATGCACTATGGTGTGACCATTTGGCAAACGAATATTTTCTTCAATAAGAGAAATTTGCTTCCATGTATGAATGAGTTTACTCATGCCAATCAGCGACTTCCATGTGAAAAAATGAACGCATAACAATAGCGAGATTTGGAACCTAAAGATAGCTGAAATATCGAATACTCCAGCGAAGCTCAACTCATGGTCAAGTTTGTATAATCGAAAACACAGTTTGCAATGATAATAGAAGGTTATTCTCTGATATAACTGCCAATTAGTCATTAAAATACACTTGTAACAAAGTAATAACAAATGTATAAACATATGATTCACAGGTCGTGTGTTTTTTTAGGAGCCAATAAATGATAAGCCCAAACCCTGCATCTCATTCACAAAAAGCGTTGCTTTCCGAGCGAATTAATAAGCTCGCACACGCTCTTTCTGACGGGGTTTACGAAAGAGAAGACACCATTAAATTGTGCTTATTAGCGGCATTGGCAGGTGAAAGTGTTTTTCTATTGGGCCCTCCTGGAATTGCAAAAAGCTTGATAGCAAAGCGATTAATCCAAGCATTCGATAATTCAAGCTATTTTGAGTATTTGATGACGCGCTTCTCTACGCCTGAAGAAGTGTTTGGACCCCTTAGTATCCAAGAGTTGAAAGATAATGGACGATATGTTCGTTTGACCAATGGGTACTTACCCACTTCACAAATTGTTTTTCTAGATGAAATCTGGAAAGCCGGTCCAGCCATTTTGAATACACTACTGACGGTAGTGAATGAAAAAACCTTTAAAAATGGCAGCGATATTGAACGTGTACCAATGCGCTTACTTATTTCGGCGTCGAATGAACTCCCTGATGAAGACAGTGGTTTAGAAGCTCTTTATGACCGAATGTTGGTTCGAGTGTTCATCAATCGTATTCAAAACAAGCAAAATTTTAAATCCATGTTGACGGTTGGCACGCAGCAAGAAGCCAAAATCCCAGAAGGCTTAGCGATTACCGATGAGGAATACCATAAATGGCAAGCCGAGTTTGATCAGCTTGAATTATCCGATTCCGTTTTTGAAAAATTGTTCAAACTTAAATCAATGGTTGAAGGCAAAGACGACGCACAAGAAATCTTGACGGACACCGACAGCTATGTGTCTGACCGTCGATGGAAAAAAGCGGTACGCCTTCTTAAAGCGAGTGCCTTTTTCAATGGGCGCAGTTCGATCAACCCATTAGATCTTTTGTTATTGCAAGACTGCTTATGGAACAGCCCTGAATCACGCGACAATGTTCGCAGTATTATTCGAGACTTTGCATTGCATCATGCTTTTGATCAGCAAGATGTCGAACTTCAGATATCCATGTGTCGTGAAGAGCTTGAAGATATACAGACACACATTGAATCGACTTATAGCGTTGTTCTGTCACAAGACGCGCCAACTGGGCTGCTCAAAAAGCACGTTCAGCACTATGACATTTCGAGCGCAAACAGTTACCAAGTCGGCACAACGAAAGGCCTGGTTAAACTGGTATTGTTGCAATCCAATATGTCGGTATCAGAATCAGACAAAGGCGATAGCCGTTGGGTTTATTTACCAAAGAATGATTTGAGTAAAGTGATTAAAGAAGGAGGCGGTGAAATTTACGGTTACGTGAATCAGAACACCAATATTTGCCGCCTAACGTTCGACGTTGATGCTGAAAACCATTTAGTGATTAAAGACATTGCGAATCGCGGTGTGCTGGTGGCGCTTGCTGACAAAGAAGGGTTAGACTCATCGTTGTATCAGCAGTGGAGCACAAAAGCGGATGACGCGATGACGCAATTGCAGAATGCTGACTATCATTTAAGAAAGGTACGCTCAGATTTCCATGGGGCTTTACCACACAGTTTTATCGATACCGATCTTCCAACGACGATGGAAGTCGGCTTACAAGAGTTGCTGACTCAGTTAGAAGCAACCAAAGTCGAATGCGAAAAAACCGTATTTCGCGTGAAGCACCTCGATGAGTTTTTTGCTTAGGAGCACCCTATGTTAGGAGCCGATGGACTTAACCTTGTTGTGATGATTGCAGAGTCAGGGATTGTTGACACTGCGGTCAATGATCTGGTGGCACGTTCTCAAGTTATGATGATGGCTGAAAACAGAGGCGTAAAAACGTCTGTTAAAGGTCACCTTCATAAATGGGGAACGAGTGTAAAGCGTCGAATTACTAAGGTGTGCGAAACGGATCGCTTTAAGCATGAGTTGTCGTTGTATCAAGATGTTATCCACTGGGATGAAGAGACATTCTTTGAAAACTTAAATGACGTTGTCAAACAGTTAGAATGGCATTCCGCCTTCTATCTACAAGCTCGTCGTTTGATTGAAAAAAACAAAGGGATTAATAACCCGATGTTTCCGCATTACTTTTGTGATCAATGGTACAAAAGCCTATCTGATACACTAAAAAAAGCGCAGATTTCAGAGCTTGAAGCCAGTAAAGAAAAAGCATTAAAAGATCTTTATCAAAGAATGGAAACGATAAAGAACATGGACAGAGTGACTGAAACGGGCAGTGAAATCAGTGTTGGGAGACTCTGGGATATGGCCTCTGCGAAGTTGAGTAAAACCGATCTGACGGTGATGCGAAAACACGCAGAGTACCTGAGTAAAAATAAAGGTTTGCAAGACATCGCAGAGCAACTTGGCCGAATGGCGGGTGAAGTTGATGATCCTGATTTGAACGTAACACCGGCTGAAGAATTACAAATGGTGGAAGAAAAATCAGATGAAGCAACGGATGATATTGTCGGCATTCATGAAAGTGACGACCTGAATAAATTATTACCCAACGAAACCATGTTCTTGGCGTATCCAGAGCTTGAAGTGGTTTTCTATAAACATCTCGTGGATAAGCGTCTACTCAACTATAAAGTCGCGGGTAAGTCCCGAACCTTGCGAAAGGTAAAAGCGCATGTTCCAGACAGCAAGCAAATCGACGTTGAAAAGGGGCCTTTTGTCATTTGTATTGATGCCTCCGGTTCAATGAAAGGTTCCCCAGAGCAGTCTGCAAAGGCCATAGCGTATGCTCTGATGCAAATTGCCCTAGCCGAAGAACGAGACTGTTTTGTTATCTTATTTTCTACGGAACAAATCACTTACGAGTTGACAAAGCAAGACGGCCTTCGAGAAGCGAGTGATTTCCTAGCTTACAGCTTCCATGGCGGAACTGATTTTGAAAAAGCGATCATGACATCGATTGAAACCATGGAAGGCAGCAAATACAAAAACGCTGATTTAGTCGTGGTATCGGATTTTATCGCGCCTAAACAATCTGACGAATTACAACAAAAAGTAGACCTGTTGAAAACCAAGAAAAACCGTTTCCATGCGGTGAGCGTGTCTAAATACGGGAATCCGCAGCTAATGGAAATGTTTGATCACTGCTGGGCTTACCACCCAAGTTTAATGGGACGGTTGATGAAACAGTGGTAATTCGCCATCATTCCGAGCGATAGTTCATCGAATCGCTGTAAAACTGGGCAAACAGATCTTTTTTTTCGTTTTTTGTTTGACTATCAGGCCTCAATCCGTAAAGTATGCATCCAACGCAACGGCACTAAGTTTGCTTATTTTAGCGAGTTAACGTGTTGAAACATAAAGCGTTGTGAAATTGAAAAATTGCACAT
>NZ_JBNGCJ010000212.1:4191-4495 GCF_049974785.1 Vibrio genomosp. F10 str. 9ZD137 | reverse complement strand
ACCCGATGTATCGCTCCAAATTTAGATTCATAGCGTAATTCGCTGTCAATCATAAGATGGTGTCTAACCCACTCGAAAGAGTGCGATTATTAGAAGCATCGCAACAAGTTTTGCGTGCCCTGGTGGTGGAATTGGTAGACACAAGGGATTTAAAATCCCTCGGCGTTCGCGCTGTGCCGGTTCAAGTCCGGCCCGGGGCACCATCTAATAGAACGTTACGCCTTACGGTGTTTCGATAGAAAAACGATTAAGGCGTGTTGGCAGAGTGGCTATGCAGCGGATTGCAAATCCGTGGACCTCGGTT
>NZ_JBNGCJ010000212.1:0-4181 GCF_049974785.1 Vibrio genomosp. F10 str. 9ZD137 | reverse complement strand
GTCCGGCCCGGGGCACCATCTATTATTAAGCCCAATCAGAAATGATTGGGCTTTTTTTATGTTTCGAAATCGCTCTGTTAGCTCAATGGTCTATTTCTCTCATTCGTTTACGAGCATTGAATGAACCCGATCACGTCACTGGAGCCCTGCGTGGTATTTTTGAAATTCAAGATGGAAAGACATACCGCCATTGTGGTTGGGTTCCGCTGAAATTTTCCCCTTCATATCTCGCATGCTGTTCATTGAAATAGAAAGGCCTAAACCTAACCCATCGCCAATTTTCTTTGTGGTGTGAAAGGGTTCAAAAATATAGGCAAGTTCATCGCTACTGACACCACATCCGTTGTCTATGAGTGAAAGAAAAACACGGTCATTTTCGCTGTGTGCATTAATAAGAAGCTGAGAGTTGATAGTGCCTTTCATCGCATCACAAGCATTCACCACCAGATTACCGATGACTTGCCTAACTCGTTGATCTTCGCCTAATACGGTCGTGACATCCGCTGAAATTCGAATTCGGACGTCGATAGATTTCAGCCTATCCTGGTAAATGCGTAAGGTCTCTTCCAGTACCGTAAGCAGCGGGATTTCTTGCAGCTGTTCAGGGCGGTTGAAGGCAAACGATTTAAGCTGAGTGGTCATTTTCGCCATTCGATCGATGAGACTGTGCACCAATTTATTGTTGGCTTTGAGCAGTTGTGTCTCACCACGCTCCATGAGTAAATCATTACTGGTTAATAGCGTTCTAAGCCCGGTAAGCGGCTGGTTAAGTTCATGGGTTATGGCGCTCGACATCCGACCTAAAGCGGCCATTTTACTGATCTCTATGAGTTCCTTTTGTGCCGACTTTAACTCTTCGGTGCGTTGTTCCACTCTCTCTCGTAGGTCATTGTTGACATTTTTTAGCGCAATTTCTGCTTTCTTACGCTTGCTGATATCAATCACTGTAACTAAGTAATGATCGAGGCTGTGCCAGCGCAAGCTTGTAATAGAGAACAGAACCGGAAAAACGCTACCGTCGCTCCGCCGTGCCATGGTTTCTGCGCTGTTGATCTCGGCAAGATCGTGATGTTGGCTTAAGTTTTGAAGCAGTGGAAGTATCGTAGAATCACCGCGGCTGGTTTCAAACAGCTTCCATGCCGCGAGATTGGTGACCATAGAATTTGAAAGATTAAAGTAACGCATGGCCATGGGATTGATATCGGAAACCACGCCCTTCTCGGTTAATAACAATATGCCGACCTGAGTTTTGTTTATCATTTGAGTCAAGCGTTCTTGAGAGCTCTCTATGAGTTTTTGTATACGAAGTTGACTTAGATGCTTTTGGTGGCGTAAACGCCCAATAACAAAAAGAAGAATGAAAAACAAACAACATCCCACCGCTGACCAACTGATCCAAGAGACGGTGTGTTCTACCGCTTTTAATGGAGTGAGGTAAGTTAGCTTCCACTGTAGGTCATCGAGAGTGACGGATTGGGTCATGTACTTCTCACCAAACGCCTTTACACGGGTAATCGATGTCCCATTATAGAGTTGGTCATGGATGAGCAGATCAGAAAGGTTACTTAACTGATTGAGTTTGAGCACATCTAATTCACGGCTACTGGATAAGAAAAAGGCATGACTTCGATCCTGAAAGAAGATGATTTCATTGTCCGCAAACCATTGCTCAGTGAGGAAACTGAGATCGACTTGCACCACTGCAATGCCGACGAGTTCAAAGTTACTTTGAATTGGGGCAGCCAAAAAGTAGTGAGGGGTTGTATCGGTAACCTGAGTGATAATGGTTAGGCTATCGGGATCGTATTTGACTTGAGTAGAGATGAATGTGGCTTTTGATGCATCAAGAGCAAGATCAGACAGACTGGATATCAGCACTTCTCCATCAGCAGAGAGTATATACCAGCCCTTAGTATTGGCTGCTTTATCCAGTTGAATAAGTTGTGCTTTCAGTTCTGCTTCCAGCTGTTCTTCAAGATGAGTTTCTCCTTCAAGAAAGGTCAACACTCCGGGCTCATTGGTGATTAAAAAAGGCAGATGAGAAAACCGTCTCAATGCATGCCTAATCTCACCAACGTAATCCAACAGTCTTTGTTCGATATTGCTTTGCGCTTGAGAAAGCAGCCATTGTGTCGCGATGAAGCGCCCGGATCCCAAGCTGATGTACATCAACAGCATCACCATTAAGGTTAAACCGAGTTTTCGTCTAAGTGACATGCCTATGCCTTATAATTCGTCCTGCCACTTAGATAACTATATGCCCCTCATATGTTAAAGGTTTGTTGTTAAGAACTGGGAGCTAGCTCCTTTTATACATTAGAAATATTCCCTACCGTAGAGAGATACAGAACGGATTTGAGACGGCTTAAATGAATCAAGAAATAATCGCAGAAATCGCACTGGTTGAAGACGATGATATCGTTCGACGTGCGACATGCCAATGGTTGGAACTCGCAGGTTACTCGGTGCAGGCATTTGAATCAGCCCAGGACGCACTCAGTGCAATCGAAATAACCGATTTTAAAGCGATTATCACCGATGTAAGGTTGCCTGACATGAGTGGCTTTGAGTTGCTGTCCACACTCATTGAAAATCAAAACCAAACGCCCGTCATATTAGTCACAGGCCATGGTGATGTTGATATGGCAGTGAACGCCTTACAGCTTGGCGCCTATGACTTCATTGAAAAACCGTTTCATCCAGAGCGCTTGTCTAACACGGTCAATGAAGCGGTAGAGAAGTATCAAGCTCAATGTGAAAAGACAGGGCGAGCGTCATATTTAAACAACCTCACAGGCATAGAGAAGGTGTTAATAGGGCGCAGTAAGGTAATTCGTGAGCTTCGTACTCAGGTTGCCAAAATAGCGGCGATTGATACCAATGTGATCATTTACGGTGAAACTGGCTGTGGTAAAGAGTTGGTCGCGAGTTGTCTACATAATGAAAGTTCAAGAAAGGATCACCATCTTGTCGCGTTGAATTGCGGTGCGATTCCTGAGCACCTGTTTGAAAGTGAACTGTTCGGCCACGAGGCTGGGGCGTTTACTGGTGCTGTTAAGCGACGAATCGGCAAACTAGAATACGCAGACAAAGGGACTCTGTTTCTTGATGAAATAGAAAGTATGCCACTCGCTATGCAGGTCAAAGTTCTAAGGTCACTGCAAGATCATGTTATAGAGCGGGTAGGAAGCAACACTCAATTGAATGTCGACCTCCGAGTTATCGCGGCCGCGAAAGAGGACTTGCTGGGGCATGAACAATTTCGACCGGATTTGTTCTACCGACTGAATGTTGCTCAATTGTATCTACCTCCTTTGAGAGAGCGTGAAGATGACGCATTGGTGCTGTTTGAGTACTTTACTCGCGAAGCCAATAAAGAGACTCGTAACATGAGTGATGCCGATGCAAAGGCGTTACTCGCGTATTCCTGGCCAGGTAACGTAAGAGAGCTTAGAAACGTTGCTATCCGATTTGCATTGGATGAGAGCATGTCAGTGGGGGAGATTTTATCGTGTCGCCCTAATGCTCAAATAGAGCAAAGTAGTGTCGGTCTTCCACTCGCCATACAAATGGAAACATTTGAACGACAAATCATTTTAGACGCACTTACACGCTGTAACGGCTGTATTTCTGATGTGATGAAAGCGTTGGATCTACCAAGAAGAACCTTGAATCAAAAAATGCAGAAATACTCGTTAAATCGGTCGGATTACACAGCATAACTAGCCTGCAAAGCGTTGTGATCAGGATGCAATATCGGCTCACAGCAAGACATTGAGTATATATTTTTAGTGGTTAATGGATTTCCAGCAGCCCGTAACCGCGATAGGCAAGAATTTGCTCATTGTTTGTTTAACCAAATATTAACATCGATCACAATATTCGTCATGGTGTGATGGGTGTTACGTTAAATATCGGTTTATATAGGATTGCTATAGGCGAAATCTTGCTTACAACTGAGACTCCCGATAAGCAAGATTTTGCTCATTTCACTGCTGATTAAAACTAAAGTATAATAAAAACAAATGCTTATTTTCTGGCATCGTACTTGCTATAGGTATGTTAAGTGTTAACGAAATGATAACGTGAAACATCACATGGAGAGTAAAAGATGAAAATGAATAAGTTGATGAAAACTTTGATCGTTGGTGCCGCTTCACTCAGATCGGAAGAGCGGGTCA
>NZ_JBNGCJ010000211.1:0-216 GCF_049974785.1 Vibrio genomosp. F10 str. 9ZD137 | reverse complement strand
TCCGTTCACGTCGTGATTCCAAAGCTGGAATCTCTTTCCTTGCCATTTATGACGGCTCTTGTTTCGACCCGATTCAGGCCGTGGTCCCTAATAATCTTAATAATTACGAAGACGAAGTATTAAAGCTAACGACTGGCTGCTCTGTTGAAGTAACAGGTAAGATTGTTGAGTCTCCTGCAAAAGGCCAAGACTTCGAACTCAGATCGGAAGAGCGGT
>NZ_JBNGCJ010000210.1:0-448 GCF_049974785.1 Vibrio genomosp. F10 str. 9ZD137 | reverse complement strand
GCCTGTAGTGGAAACGGTACCAGAGCCAGTTGCCTCAGCGCCAGAAGCAGTGACGTCATCAAACTCTGTCGATGACATCACTCAAGATGAATTTGAAAAGCTGCTTGATGAGTTACACGGTAAAGGCACGGCCCCTAACTCAGTTGAATCATCGGCTCCTGCGGCTCCTGCAGCACCAGCTTCAAGTTCAGAAGCCAGTGGTGATATCACTGATGATGAATTTGAAAAATTGCTAGACGAGCTCCATGGCTCAGGTAAAAGCCCTCAAGCCTCATCATCAGTGTCTGCACCTGAACCACATGCTTCTAGTGCACCAGCCGCTAAACCACCGGCTGCTCAAGGTGGCGATGATCTAATGTCTGATGAAGAATTTGAAAAACTTCTTGATGATTTGCATGGTGCAGGTAATGGTCCGGCTCCAGACGAGTTAGCGGCTGCCGTTAAACCA
>NZ_JBNGCJ010000209.1:0-371 GCF_049974785.1 Vibrio genomosp. F10 str. 9ZD137 | reverse complement strand
CAAGCTGACGAGAGAGCCTACAACGGCACCGTTGTTAAAGTGATGGATGCGGCTAAAGGTGCTGGAATTCAAAGCATCGCACTGGCAGCTGAGAAACATTAATGGATTACGTTAATGGATAGATGTTGATGGAGAAACGTTAATGTTACGTCTTATCATGGCGACCCCGATTGCGTTGGTCGCGACTGTTGGGCTATTCAGTTTTATGGCGTGGATTGTTGCCCCAAAACATGCACCAGATACTCATCAAGTTTCCCCATTACGTTTTGATATGATCATGGTGGAGAGTGAATCAATCACAGAGCGAAGAAAGAGAACTGTACCGAAACCACCGGAGCCTATAGAGCCACCCCCTGCAACGGCTTTATCCA
>NZ_JBNGCJ010000208.1:0-2140 GCF_049974785.1 Vibrio genomosp. F10 str. 9ZD137 | reverse complement strand
TATCTTAAAAAATGGTAAAGGGCCTACGGTGATGTTCCGTGCCGATATGGATGCACTACCCATTAAAGAGCAAACCAACTTACCTTATGCAGCCACTGAAAAAACAATTGATGCCGATGGCCATGAAAATTATGCGATGCATGCCTGTGGACATGATGCACACGCCACTTGGTTAATTGGGATGGCAAAACAGCTTTCTGAGCGCACTAATGAGTGGAAAGGCACGGTGATTTTAGTCGCACAACCAGCGGAAGAGTTAATTATGGGCGCAACTGCCATGGTGAATGATGACCTGTACAAAATTGTGCCAAAACCAGATGTATTGATTGCAGGTCATACTCATCCTATTTTCCCGGAAGACACTGTCGGCATTCGGGAGGGCATTCGTATGGCGGGCACAGACCAAATTGATGTGCATTTTAATGGGGTAGGTGGGCATGGTTCCACTCCACACGCGACAAAAGACCCAGTGGTGATGGCAGCAATGGCAACCATGGGTTATCAAACGATTACCTCACGTATGTTGGATCAGTCACAACCTGCGGTATTAACCGTGGGGTCAATTCAAACAGGCAGTGAAAATAATATTATTCCTGATGATGCGACAGTGAAAATCAATTTGCGTTGGAACCGAGACCAAGATCGTCAAGTGATGATTGATGGTATCAAACAAGTTTCTGATAACGTTGCGCAAATGTATGGTGTTGAACAAGATAAAATGCCAACTTATGAGATGAAAGGTTATTCAATACCAGTTGTGAATGCAAAAGTGGAAACAAAATTAGTGCGCCAAGCAATGATAGATGCATTAGGTGAAGATAAAGTGCTAACAGGCATGCCTGCAACCATGGGGTCTGAAGACTTCCATATGTTAACGTCTCCATACCCAGATGTACCTGTTGTTTTTGTGGAAGTGGGCGCAGCGAAACAGAGCACTTGGGATAACTTTATCGAACATGGCAAGATGCCTAAACATATCAATCACAATCCTAATTATGTAATTGAACAAGGCACACTTGCAACCGGGACTGTGGCACTTACCTCTGCAGTAATGAACTTTTTACAATAATAACTGAGGGGGGGACTTACCCCTCAGCGTTATCGTTAACCACCTGTGTCAGGATGTGAATAAATGCATCCTTCACAGGTGTTTCTGTTACATCTGGTAATGACCATACCGAAATCGGTAAGGTGGTTTTACTGCTTTCCTCTTTAATCACTATTTGCTCTAATCGATTCTCAGCAAGTAATGGTTTAACCAGTGCTTCAGGTAGAAAAGCCCAACCTTCTCCTGCCTCCAACAGTGCTAGTAATAGGTGCGTACAGTGTACTAACTGTAGTTGCCCTGATACGGCATATAGCTGCTTTAAACGTTTAGAGCTTAAGTCTTGTGCAATAAGCTGGCGGTACTGTGCTAACTCTGCCAGTCGGGTTTGTTGAGGCAATGCTAATGACGGAGACTTAACGGCGATCAGTGGCAAATTATGCAAAAATATGGGTTCAATGGAAGAGTGCCCTTCACCTTCCGCCACGACCACAATCCCGATATCTACCCCGCCATTTAGTAGCTGCTGTTTAATTGATTCAGTGGAATCATGTAACCAGTTAATTTTTATATGTGGGTATTGTTTACGCAGTCGTTTGACTATCTCAATTAGACTATTACTGGGCAACAAATTACTGAGCGCGACATTAAGCTGCTCCTCTACACCGTCAAACACCCTCTGTGCAATGCTTTCAAAACTCAGCGCTTCGGTGGATAACCGCTTGGCATAATCATACAGTGCTAAACCTTGTTCGGTTAATGAGGGGTAACGCCCCTCACGGCTAAACAGGTCATAACCGAGGTCTATTTCAAGGTTTTTAACTATTTGGCTTAAGGTGGATCGATCTTTTTTTAGTTGTTTAGCTGCCGCGCTGAAATTGCCCATTTCAGCGACGGTGACAAAGGCTTCTATTTGTTGAAAACTGATACGCATAAGTTAGTCCCTTACAATGGTGTAAGTGAGAACTATACCAGAATTATTTATCTTATTTTGTTGCAGAGAGTAGGAGGATAACTTGGTTAACACTGGTAATACCCTGCTTCATTAGACATTACCCTGATTAGAAAAAGACATATTAAAAGGACACACACTGT
>NZ_JBNGCJ010000207.1:0-4979 GCF_049974785.1 Vibrio genomosp. F10 str. 9ZD137 | reverse complement strand
TGACTATAGCCATGTCGCGCGGCAATTAATGGCAGCGACGTTATCTATTCATCATTACGATCAAGAGAAAGCCACACTGGTAAAAGCGTCTACACCACTTCGATCCAGTGGCGCTGTCTTTTGGCAGGCGAATTTGTTGTCATCGTTAGCGAGTGTATCGTTATTGTCTAAAGTGCTGGCTCGTATGGAAAAAGGAAAAGGCCTTCCCGTATTGCTTCGGCAGTATTTAGGCATGAATGGAAAGCTGGTTTGTTTTAATGTCGACCCTGCATTCAATGACGCGCTTGATGGTCTGATTGTCGTGAATCTAAAAGCAGTTCCTTTGAAAACCTTAGCCAAATACATGGGCAGAGCAGAAGCCGAAACCTACTTAGGATTAACACATCGTGATCCCTAATCAAGAATAGACGCTGGTGACGAGATACACAGACATAGATTGATGAAGAGATCTTTATCAATGTGTGATGGCGCATTCTTTCATCAGGATAATCTTGTGTGTCATGATAGTCGGACAAAAAAACGACAACATTCAAGGAAGAGAAATGAAAGACGAAACCCTTTCCATCCATTTTGGCTATGACACAGACCCAACAACAAAATCGGTGGCAACGCCTATTTATCAAACCGTCGCGTATGAATTTGACAGCGCTCAACATGGCGCTGATTTATTCAACCTTGAAGTTCCAGGGAATATCTACACGCGAATCATGAACCCAACCAATGATGTGCTGGAAAAACGTATGGCAGCGTTAGAAGGCGGCATTGCGGGTCTTGCGGTGAGTGCAGGAAGTGCTGCTATCAATTATGCCATCCAAACCTTGGCTGAGGGAGGCGACAATATCGTTTCTACTCCACAGTTATACGGTGGGACATACACGCTGTTTGCTCATATGCTGCCAAAGCAAGGCATTGAGGTTCGATTCGCCAAAGACGATAAACCAGAAAGTCTTGCTGAACTTATTGATGAAAATACCAAAGCGGTCTATTGCGAAAGTATCGGGAACCCTGCGGGGAACATTATTGACTTAGAGCGCATAGCAGAACTTGCCCACGCGCAAGGTGTTCCTGTGGTGGTCGATAACACGGTTGCAACGCCAGTATTGTGCAAACCCATCGAGTTTGGTGCCGATATTGTGGTGCATTCTCTCACCAAATACGTAGGTGGGCACGGAACGACCTTAGGTGGCATGATTGTCGATTCAGGCAAATTCCCTTGGGCTGAGCACAAAGACCGTTTTCCAGTATTTAATACACCCGAAGCGTCTTATCATGGTGTTGTTTATACCGAAGCGTTTGGAGAAGCTGCATTCATTGGTCGAGCTCGCACGGTGCCGCTACGCAATACTGGGGCAGCCCTGTCACCAATGAATGCATTTATGTTAATGCAAGGCCTAGAAACCTTATCACTACGTATGGAACGTCATACTGAGAACGCATTGAAAGTGGCAGAATATTTAAGTCAGCACGAGAAAGTCAGCTGGGTAAGTTATGCTGGTCTTCCTACCTCCCCTTACTTTCCGCTCGCAGAGAAGTACATGAATGGGAAGCCTTCTGCGATTCTTTCGTTTGGCTTAAAAGATGGCTATGACGCGGGTGTTCGTTTTTATGACGCGCTTGAGATATTTAAGCGCTTAGTGAATATTGGTGATGCTAAATCATTGGCTTGTCATCCAGCATCAACGACTCATCGCCAATTGAGTGAACAAGAACAAAAACAAGCGGGCGTTTCACCGGAAATGATCCGGTTATCCGTCGGTATTGAACATATCGATGATATTCTTGCGGATCTTGAGCAGGCCTTAAATGCCTAAATGAATGGACGTTAACAAGGAAACTGTGCGAATAAGCGCATAGTGTAAAATAAGAAATATTGAGTAGTTGAGAGAAAGCCGGAACCATGTGTTCTGGCTTTTATATTCACCTGACCTCGGATTTTTACACGTATTCGGGGTTAAAACCTTTGTCTCGTTTGTTACTCTTCTAGCCAGCGTATTACTTCTATTTCATCGGCCTTAAATTGGTTTGCAAAGTGCTCGAGTAAAGCGGCTAAATTGTTGCCGTTATCAACGATCGTATTCATGACCCGTTGAGGGCTAACTTCAATATCACACCCTTTTGGGCCAGCCTCAGTCGCAATGACCACAGGAACAATATATCGGTCTGCGCACAGTGAGTGGTCTTTTTTTAAAGCCATTGCGAACTCCTGAGCTAGGGCGATATCTTCTGCTTTGTATTCCCTTTCCCCGATTCGAAACACAAAAACAAAGACCAATCCGCGATACAACATAATCATGTTTGCTTTGTGGGGCATGTCAGCCACTTGATAGTCAAACACGACTTGCCCAGCAAGATGAAGTAGCTCTTTCAATTGCGATTGGACGATCCTGATTCTTTCAGACATATCCGTGGGTAAAGAGGGAGCAATATCTAAAGCAAGCAATTCTTTATCCGCAAGAGAAAAATGATAGAAAGAAGCCGAATAGAGATACGAAGAGCTGAGTGCGTGGAAAGACATAAGGAAGAGTACCGAGATTATTGTGAGCTTATTGTGAGCTTAGTGCGACATCGCGGGTGCCAGTGTATGTAAGCCCTCTCATTGAGTAGTTAGATTAGCATAGAAACGATAGGCGCAAGAGGTTTAAAGGGATTAGCACATGGCAACCCAATCGAATGTTTGTTGAGGTTTTTTATGCTTTATTTGAGATTAACTGTTTTATTTCAATGGTTTGAAATTTATTTCTGTGGTGTTTTTTGTTCAGTAAAATTGGCTAGGTAGCTTTGGGTTACCCATGTGCCAAATGAAATTAAAGTGTCGATAATACTTCGATATAACAAGGAAGCAGCTATAAAAGAGGTTTTGTCATTACTAGAAGAATGGTTACTGGAAAAGCTAACTGTTTAATTTAAGTGTTTGATTTATCGTTAATTTAAATAATATATCCATTTACTATTCCATTGCCCTATAAAGCACATCGATAACAGCGTAGGATCACACTACTTTAGACAAAAACTAGGTTTGCATTTCGGTGCACGATCATCAAAAAATATGAAACTAACAGCAAAACCATCGCTTAATCACGCTTTACTCATCTCTATATGCACGCCCAAATTTAAAGGAGATGAGGCAGCAGAATCACTAGCAGAACTTGCTCGTTTAGTGACAACCCTAGGGTTTAAAGTGGTCGGCACACAGTCTCAAAAGCAAAGTTCGACTCAAGGGCTTAATGTACTTGGTGTAGGTAAATTGGCGGAAATTGCGCACCTTACGGGCAATAAAGGCTCAATAGGAGAAGAAGACCAAGAAATTGAAGAGCTGTTTGATGAGACGGATTTTGACGATCTTCCCTCAGAAAATCTGCCACTCTCTAGCGCTGATGTGGTTGTTTTTGATTGCGATTTGACACCATCTCAACTGCGTAATGTAGAGAATCAACTGGGCGTAGAAGTGTTTGACCGCACGGGCATCATCATTGAAATTTTTAGCCGTCATGCTCGCACTCGTACGGCACGCTTACAGGTGGAGATAGCCCGTCTTAATTATTTAGTGCCACGACTTCGTGAATCATTAACGGGTGATAACGAACGTCAAATGGGGAAAGGAGCGGGTGAAACCTCGTTAGAGTTGGATCGCCGTAAAGTACGTGATCAATTGGCTGACCTGAGACGTGAACTGGTCAGTGTGCAATCTGAACTGAAAGGCCGCCGAAAACAGCGTGCGGAACTCTTTAGTGTGGCATTAGTGGGTTACACCAATGCGGGCAAGTCATCAATGATGCGCGCCATTACAGGCAGTGAAGTATCAGGAGAAGATAAACTTTTTGCGACGCTTGATACGACTGTGCGTGCGTTACACCCGATCACACAACCCCGTATTCTGGTATCCGATACCGTCGGGTTTATTAAAAAATTACCGCACGACCTCGTTGCTTCATTCCATTCCACTTTAGCTGAAGCTCATGATGCATCTTTACTGCTTTATGTGGTTGACGCTTCAGACGCATCATTCCGTGCTCAGCTTGATGTTGTGCACGAGGTTCTTGGTGAAGTCGGTGTTGATGGCATTGAAAAGTTATTGGTATTGAATAAATCCGATCGACTTAGCGACGAACAGCAGCAAGCACTGATGGAAGAGTTTCCAGATGCGATGATGACGTCAACACGTAACCCACTTGATATTGCGAAACTACATAAGTACATCGTCAGTGTGGCTGAAAATGAGATGGTTGAAGATGAAATCATTGTGCCGTACACCGCGAAAGGCATTGTTGGTGAAATTCGTTCAAGTATGAGTGTTACGAATGAAGAGTACGAATACGACCATATAAAGCTAACTGTACGCTCGAACCCAATTGATTTGGCCAGACTCAAAAAGAAAATGTTGAATTTATAAAAAGCCCCAGGTCGCCATAAATGCAGCAAAAAGCCTAACGTATCAATGACAACATGACGTTAGGCTTTTTTCTTTCTCACAGTTTTCTTGGTCCCGCATTTTAGGCACATTTATTTCTAACTAAGTCGATAGAGAGTTGAGAGAAAAACGCACAAAAGAAGAGGGATTAACGGATTAGATCATGGCAACCCAAACCGTTGATAAGATCATTGCCTTACTGATGAAGTTAACCTAATCAATTGAATTAAATCATTTTATTACCGCGAACCCTTTCTTGATTAGCTCACTTGAAAACTGTTCTTTTGCTTTTGGTTCCCCATGTATCAAATGGACTGTTTTTGGCGGAGGCGATATCCCTTCAATGAATTTTAACAAGTCGGCTTTGTCGGCATGAGCAGAATATCCAGACATGCTATGCACCTTTGCATTCACTGCGATTACCTCGTCATCAATCACCACAGTTCGTTTATTATTTTGGATGTCGTGTCCGAGCGTGCCTTTGGCTTGATAGCCAGCCAAAATGAGATCGGTTCTTTTATCGGACAGTAATGCTTTCAAGTAATCAATGATTCGCCCACCTTGGCACATA